>CAXTCH010000386.1:0-3662 GCA_964241945.1 uncultured Mucilaginibacter sp. | reverse complement strand
CAGGTTTAAAATTGGTAGAAAACGGCCTGGTCTCTCACCTCCAGGCCGTATGTATATAATTGTATCAACTCTCTCTGTACTATCTCACAAATGCTGCAGCTACGCCGCCATCCACGTTAATCACGTTACCGGTTGATTTATTGAGCAGTCCGCCGGTTAAAGCAAAACAGGCATTGGCAATATCTTCAGGTAAAATCGCTTCATTCAATAAGGTGCGTTTGGCATAATAAGCAGGTAATTCTTCCACCGTAATGCCATAGGCCTTGGCACGACCTTCAGCCCAGCCGCCGGCCCAGATATTGCTGTCGCTGATGACTGCGTCTGGATTAACTACATTCACGCGGATATGGTCGGCGCCTAATTCAGCGGCATTCAAACGGCTTAAATGCAGCTGGGCTGCCTTTGCACTGCCGTAGCCGGCATTGTTGGGGCCGCTTACTAAAGCGTTTTTACTTACAATATTGATTATGTCACCGCCGATAGCTTGTTTTTTCATCAGCGCTACTGCCGCCTGCGTTACCAAAAACTGGCCTTTTACCAAAACATCGTACAACAAATCCCAGTCTTTTTCGGTATGACCCTCAATGCTTTTGGATATGGAAAGCCCTGCATTATTTATAATGATATCTACACCGCCAAAGGCTAATGCCGCCGTGGTCATGGCTTGCGCAATCTGGTCTGCTTTTGTAACATCCAGTATTGCACTGGTGTATGAATCTTTACCAAACAAACCTTTAAATTCTTCGCCTGCACCGGCCAGCCGTTCCGCATTCATGTCATTCAGGACAACTACCGCACCTTCCTGCACCAGCTTTTTGGCAATGGCTTTGCCGATGCCGCCTGCACTTCCGGTAATCAGCGCAATACGGCCGGATAGGGCTTTGGGCTTCGGCATGCGTTGCAGCTTGGCTTCTTCCAGCAGCCAGTACTCAATATCAAACGCCTCCTGGCGGGGCAGCGAGGTATATTCAGAAATAGCCTCGGCACCTTTCATTACATTAATGGCATTGGTATAAAACTCTGCTGCCACCCGCGCCGTCTGCTTGTCTTTGGAAAAAGTGAACATACCTATGCCGGGGTACAGAATTACTACCGGATTGGTATCGCGTATGGCAGGGCTGTTACTGTGTTTGCAGGTGTTATAATAATCGGCATACATCCGGCGATACGCCTCGAAAAGCGGGATAAGTTTTTCCTTTATGGCCGGGGTATCACTTAAATCTTCATCAGGTTCCAGATTTAAAATGAGCGGACTGATTTTGGTGCGCAGGAAATGGTCCGGGCAGCTGGTGCCCATTGGCGCCAGGCGGTCAAGATCATTGGAGTTGATAAATTCCAGCACGCGGACATCATCGGTGAAATGACCAATCATGCTAATTTGGCTCGAGCAGAAGCCACGCAATACAGGCGCTAAAGCGGCGGCTTGTTTCTGTCTTAAATCTTCGTTCAGGCTTTGAATTTTTTGCCCGCCAAAAACAGGACCTTTTTTACCGTAATTCTGTTCCAGGTAATCCGCGCATTTTTCAATCACCTCCAGTGTGTTAATATAGCTTTCATAAGCGGTATCTCCCCAGGTAAACAAGCCATGTGAGCCCAACATAATACCGCGTATTCCCGGATTAGCGTCCAGGCACTCGCGTAGCTTCAGGCCCAAATCAAAACCCGGGCGCTGCCAGTCCACCCAGCCTATAGCGCCGCCAAACAGCTCTTCGGTAATTTGCTTACCATCTTTTGCTGCGGCAATCGCAATTGCCGCATCCGGGTGCAGGTGATCAATATGCTTAAACGGCAGAAAGCCATGCAAGGGGGTATCTATTGAAGGCGCTTTGGAGTTCAGGTCAAAAATGCTGTGATTGAACAGTTCTACCATTTCGTCTTCGTGCTCAATGCCACGGTAAACGTTGGTTAAACTGCGCAGCCGGTCTACATACAAAGCCGCCAGGCCGCTTTTCTTTAAGGTACCGATATCGCCGCCCGAGCCTTTAATCCACATCACCTCCACCGGCTGCCCGGTAAGCGGGTCTTTATCCATTACCTTGCATGAGGTATTGCCACCACCATAATTAGTTAAGCGCAGGTCGGCGCCTAATAAATTTGAACGGTAAATGAGTAATGCCACTTCGTCGCCGGCTAATTCAGCGGCTTTGGCATCATCCCATAAATAACTTACATGCTTAAATTCAGTTGTGTTAACAGGCATTTTTTATTTTTATTATAGAAAAATTCAGTGTTTTATTGAGTTTCCGTACCCCACAATCAGTACCGACAAAATAATGATGGCAATCCCTGCGGCCAGCGTGGCAAAGGCTTTCCAGCTTACGCCTTTCCATTCTTTTAAAACCAATCCCCAAATGTTGGCAATCAGGATAATGAAAGCCATATGCAATATCCACGAACTGGGGCCATTACCTAAACGGCTTTCGCCCATACCGTAAAAGAAGAATTGCAGAAACCAGGTAGTACCGGCCAGCGCTGAAAATAAATAGTTGGCCGTTAATGGGGTACGGGTGTTGGTATAATCACCAAAAGTACGGTTCCGGGCATTCAGGAACATGCACCAGATGAAGTTGGTGGTTAACCCGCCCCAGAGTATCACTACATAGGTTACGTTGTTTTGAAAAAGAAACTCACCCTGTCCCGGATGTGCCGCTTTCCAGATATGGTTGGCCTCATTGGCCATTACTTTGCCCGCATCAATACCGAAGGCAAAACAGGCGCTCAGTATACCCGATACAATGGCCACAAATAAGCCTACGCCAAATTTGTATTCGGAATTGTGAATGGCTACCTCACGGCGTGTACTTAGTTCTTTCTCTTTTAATACGCCGGCGCGGCCGCAAATAATAATGCCCAGTACGCATACAGCAATTCCGGTTAAAACCGTTTGCCCCCAGGGGTTATGCATTAAGATACTGATGGTGTCTTTACCGGATACGGGATTGAAGTTGTAATAAACAGAGGGGATCAGCGCACCAAAAACGGAGCATAAGCCCAGAATAACAGAACTGCCCAGGGCAATACCTAAGTAGCGCACACCCAAGCCATAGGTTAAGCCGCCAATACCCCACAACACGCCAAAAATATAAGTAATCAGCAGGGTGTGTTTATCGGTATGACTGATGATGCCGGCAAAGCCTGGAATGGTAAGCCAGGCAGCAAGCGGCGGCACAATAAGCCACGAAAACAAACCGCCCACAATCCAAAAGCTTTCCCAAGCCCAGCCCTTAACCTTTTTGAACGGAATATAGAAGCTGCCGGACGCAAAGCCGCCTATAAAGTGAAATATAATACCGAAAATAGCCTGCATGGTTAAAGTATAACCTGGTTTATATGGATAATACAATACTACCGTTAAGATGAGCATCAACCATCCTCAACTGTCCTCCGGCAGTTAGAGCTAAACTGCTTAAAGCGAATTCCTCTCCGTTACCAGAAAGGGAATTGCAATATGTTCGGTAGAATTGTTCAGCACCAGTTCGGCCGTTTTTTCGCCGAGCATACCGAAGTTGGTAGAAATGGTGGTGATGCCATCCAATATGATTTTTTTTATGGGCGTTTCGTTGTAGGAAATCACGCCAATGTCCTGACCGACTTTCAGGTTGGAAACGAGCGCTTTTTCGATCAGTTCCACCAGGTCATCTTCCATCAGGTTGATATAAACC
>CAXTCH010000385.1:0-3672 GCA_964241945.1 uncultured Mucilaginibacter sp. | reverse complement strand
CTTTTAAGGCGAAGGCAGTGAGGTCGGCCGGGGGATGGCTGCCAAATTCAACCCACCATTCATGGTAAGGCAATTTCCCTTGTGGCGGGTTTACCTGCGGGGCCACCGTAAATTCTATCACATCCACACTTTCCTGTTGGGCTACGCTCAATAAAGCATGCTCCACCTCCTCGCCAATTACATGCTCGCCAAAGGCGGAGATATAATGTTTGATACGGCCGGTGACCACAATTTTATAAGGGATCAGCGATGTAAATTTAACCGTATCACCTAAACTATAGCCCCATAAACCTGCATTGGTATTCAGGATGATAGCATAATTTATATCCAGTTGCACTTCAGCTAAACTTAACCGGGTAGGGTTGGCATCATAGAACTCAATCACCGGAATAAATTCATAAAAAATACCTGAATTTACCAGCAATAGTAAACTCTTGTCCTGCTGCTGGTCCTGAAAGGCAATAAAACCTTCGGAGGCCGGATAAGTCTCAATGGCGTCAACAGCAAAACCGATACTATCTTCCAGGCGCTTACGGTAAGGCTCGAAGTTTACGCCGCCGTAAACAAAAAGCTTAAAATTCGGAAAGATGTCTTTAATCTTTTTACCGCCGCTCTTGTCCGAAAGCCGGTCAAAATACATTTGGCACCAGGGGGGGATGCCGGAGATGAGCCGCATATCTTCATGATAAGTTTCCTCTACTATGGCGTCTACTTTCTCTTCCCAGTCTTCAATGCAATTGGTTTGATAGCCGGGCAGGCGATTTTTCTGCAAATAACCGGGCACATGGTGCGCCACAATGCCCGACAGGCGGCCAATAGCAATGCCAGCCTTTTCACTCAGTATGGGGCTGCCCTGTAAAAATATCATTTTGCCATCTATAAAATCTGCATTGCCGGTTTCATAAATATAGCTCAATAATGCATTACGGGCGGCTTTGATATGCTCGGGCATGCTCTCTTTCGAGATAGGAATATACTTTATACCCGATGTGGTCCCGGAAGTTTTAGCCAAGTAAGCCGGTTTGGCCGGCCAAAGCACATCAGCTTCGCCATGCGTTACACGTTCAATGTAAGGGCGCAAATCTTCATAGTCGCGTACAGGTACACGTTGTTTAAAGTCGTCGTAGGTGCGAATCTCATCATAGTGATGATCTTTCCCGAATGCTGTATTTTTGGCCTGCTTAATTAATTGCCTGAAAGTTTGCTGCTGCAGGGCTAAAGCATTTTGCCGGATATGTTCAAGCTCTTTGTGAACAACGCGCGCAAAAACTCTGGCCAGTATAGCTTTTAATCCCATAACGATTACAGCGTTTCAGATACGTCGTCGTCTACATCCAGGTGGCTGTAAATCAAGCGGCGGTAGGTAGTAATAATCATCACCTGTACGGTAGGGAAAGCGATAGCAAACCAACAGATGGCACCAAACTCGATGAAGTATACTTCCACGGGGCTGTCTTCATTTACTACGCCGGTGATGATGGCGTTAATAAGCAACAAAATTACCAGCACAAAAAGTACAACAACAAGCACCAGTGCAAATAATTTAAAGAAGTTGCCGCGCGTAATTTTAAAGCTCTGCATTAATGATTCGATAGGGCCGGAGTCATCATCAACCACAAAGCAAAGGCAAAAAATTAGCCGTATACTCAAATAAATGGCTACCACAGTTTCTAAAGCTACCGCTATGTTAGCCACCATGGAGTTATTGAACGCCCGTGAGTCGATAAAAAGAACAGTTCCTATAATGATGATTAAGATAACGCCGATAATTACCGCATTCAGCGCCATTTTAAAAGAAGGCATAATGTCGTTGAACGAGAACTCGTAATATTCTTTATCAATCAACGTAAGCAGCAGTTTGTAGAAGGCCAAAGTGAGATAAGCCTCCAGCAGCATAATCAGCAGCCTGATCACGATTGATGAAGTAACGGTATCAGGCGTTAAATTATCATTGATGGCTTTGATGGCCACATTACAGGCAAACGTAATCATGGTAAATACAATGAGCACGATGTAATTCTTTTTAATTACGTCCCAGGCTTTTCTGATAGTTTCACCAATGGTAAACGGATGATACATGTTAATACGACGGCTGTTTTAAGATGATGCGCTTACAGTAATCCTGCATAAAGCCAAGTCCATAGGCAGTCAGCTGGATGAAAGAAGCAATGATACTCAAAAATGCAACTTTTATAGATTTGTTTTTAATCAGTGAATCAAAAAATATAAGTATCACGAAAATTATCAGTGCAAAGTTACACAGCGCAGCAACCGGCCATCTTAATAAATTGGCAATCAGGGTGAATAAAACACCGAGTGTAAATATCGCCGGGAAAAAATGAACCAGCTTCAGCTCGCGCGGAAAGAAGGTAGATATATTGATGCGCGCCCTGCCAAAAAAATGCAATTGCTTGTAATACTGCAAAAAGCTGGTGCGCCGCTTATGATAAACTTTGGCTTCAGGAATTAAGCCGATTTTGAATCCGTGGGCGTGAATACGGATACTGTATTCAATATCCTCGCCTAAGCGGGTGATGATAAAGCCGCCTGCCTTTTCCCAAACCTGGCGCGATAAACCCATATTGAAACTGCGGGGATGAAACTGCCCGCCCATATTTTTGTTGCTGCCCCGTATACCGCCGGTAGTAAAAGGTGAAGTCATGGCATAGCTGATGGCACGCTGAACCGGGGTAAAGGAGGGGTGCGCATCATCCGGTCCGCCATAGGCATCCAGCCAGTCGGCAGTAAGGCGACGGTTCACTGCTTCCAGGTAGTTTTCAGGTATCAGGCAGTCCGAATCAAATATGATAAAATAATCGCCTTTAGCGCGGGCGAAACCAAAGTTGCGGGTAAAACCCTGGCCTTCGTTGGGTTTTACATAATAGCTTAGGTCAAGCTGACTGGTGAAACCTTCAACAACTTCAGCCGCATCTTTAACCGAACCATCTTCCAGCACTAATACCTCGAAATTTTTATACGTCTGCCTGGTTAGCGTTTCCAGCAATTCCTTAATCTCCTGCGGCCGGTTATAAAGAGGTATGATGATAGAAAAAAACATGGTATTAATGTGCGGAGGTGCAGATAAACAGATGTACAGATGTTTTTTGGTTAGAGCTGATGGATGTATGTAAGGAATAACGAATTATTGTTTTCAGTATATGTTTTATACATGACGGATTGATAATCTTGCTCATCATTTGCACATCCGTCAAATCACTTCTTCAATTTGATATTTGTTGCGTTCACTGGCACTGCGCGAAACAAGTTCGGCCACAAAGCCCGTTAAAAACAGTTGTGAACCTACGATAATAGCCACGAGTGCAATATAAAACAAAGGGTTCTGCGTAGCATCGCGGTAAGGCTCGTTATGGGCAATATGATATAGTTTTTCACTGATAATCCATATCGCCATCACTAACCCAATGAAAAAGCTGATTACACCCATCGTTCCAAAAAAGTGCATGGGGCGTTTGCCGAACTTGCCCACAAAAAATATAGATAACAGATCCAAAAACCCGTTCACAAAGCGGCTCATGCCAAACTTGGTTGTGCCGTACTTACGTGCGCGGTGCTCAACAGTTTGCTCGCCGATGCGCGTAAAGCCGGCCCATTTGGCGATTACCGGAATGTAGCGGTGCATTTCGCCGTACACTTCAATGTTCTTTACCACCG
>CAXTCH010000384.1:0-3672 GCA_964241945.1 uncultured Mucilaginibacter sp. | reverse complement strand
TTTTTGATGATTGCCTCATTCTCCGGGCACCAGCGCCACGGTTCGCGGTAAAGGGTGCCTTGCATGGCGTGATTGCGAAACATCGGCGTATACACGCCCAATGAATTCCAGCGCACCATCAGTTCGGGCGTTGGATTGCCGCTAAAGCCGCCAATATCTACGCCGACTAATGACATGCCGGTTATGCCTAAACTATTTACCAGCCGTTGCCCTAATAGTAAATGTTCGTCAGTTGCCGTATTATCTCCTGTCCAAACGGCCGAGTAACGTTGTGTTCCTGCATAAGCAGCACGGGTAAGCACAAACGGACGTGCGTTATTTAACAGCTTTTTAGTACCCTCATAAGTAGCACGGGCCATTTGCATACCGTAGGCATTGCGCACTTCGGGCATATACTGCTCGCCAAATTTTACCAACCAGGGCATATTTTGGTTCCATACGGCTGGCTCGTTCATATCATTCCAAAAACCGGATACCCCAGGCTCGGTAAGCGCCGTAAAAGAGGCACCCCACCATTCGCGCACCTCTTGGCGGAAGAAGTCGGGAAAATGGCAACGGCCGGGCCATACGGAACCCACATATTTTTCACCGTTGGGATAAGTAGCAAAATAGTCGTTCGCTATGCCTTCGTCATATTGTTTGTACCCTTTTTCAACTTTAATGCCCGGGTCAACGATGGTCACCAAATCAAACCCCATCGATTGTAATCGGTCAATCAGCGATTTAGGGTCGGGGAAAGTTTCGTTATTCCAGGTAAAAATTTTGTACTCCTCCATATAATCAATATCACAATACAGCACATCAGCCGGTATCTGGTGCCGGCGGAAGGTTTCCGCAATGTCCAGCAATTCCTGTGCGCTCATATAGCTCCAACGGCACTGCTGATACCCCAGGCTCCATAGTGGCGGCATTTCCATGCGCCCGGTAAGCCAGGTATAATCTTTAATAATACCGGCCACGCTTTGTGCGCCAAAAAAGTAATAGTTCAAATCGCCTGCATCGGCGCCAAACCACATTGTTTCTTCATCTGTAGAGGCCCCGAAGTCAAAATAGCTTTTGTGGGTATTATCCAAAAACAAGCCATAACTTAGCCCATCGTGCAGCCCTATATAGAAAGGAAAGCTTTCGTACAAAGGATCGGTTTTAGTTCCGTAGTCTACGGCATCTGTGTTCCAGTTGGTGTAAAAGCCGCCGCGGCGGTTCAAATCGCCGGTCTTTTCGCCCAGGCCGATAAACTTTTCATTCGCATAAAGCTTCTTATAATTGATTACCCGCGTGCCCTGCCAGTTTACGCCAAAGCGCTGGTCGTCTTCGTTTAATGATTTATCATCAGCTGTATAGAAGCTAAAACGAAGCGGATTTTTTTGAATCACCAGTTTTAAGGCTTCGGTATGAAGGGTAATCGAATCGCCGTTGTCCTCGTAATTCACCGGGATGGAAGGCGCTTGTATCACGGCGTACGATTCGGCAGGTGAGGCGCTTTTGGTAATATTTACACGAATGATGGCAGGGCTATAGATGCTTACCCGGGCCTCGGCTTCGGCGGTTTTAAAAATCAGGGTATGGTTTTGGGTAGATATTGCTTCTGTGTTACCTAAGATGTGTACCTGCATACAATTGCAATGGATAAAATGATTTAGGAATAGTACAGCCTGAACGCCGGAGATGTTTTTTGAGATTGAAAATTGACAGGCCCCCTACAAGTAATTGTGATAATGCGGCTTGCGTTTCAAAGGGTGTGCGCAGTTTATGTTATCTTTGCGGTTTTGATAAAATAAGATTTGAAACAAGAGTTTACCATAGAAGATTTTGTACAGGGCGAAATGCTGCTGATCAACAAGCCGTACCGCTGGACCAGTTTTGACATTGTGGGCAAGGTGCGCAATGCGTTTAAACCCCTGAAGCTTAAAGTAGGCCATGCCGGCACTTTAGATCCCCTGGCTACCGGCCTGCTGATTGTGTGTACCGGTAAACTCACCAAGCAGATTGATACCTTTCAGGCCGAAGAAAAAGAGTATACCGGTACCCTGATACTGGGGGCTACCACACCCTCGTACGACCTGGAAACCGAGCCTGAGCAGCACCTGGATATCAGCACGATTACCGAAGAGCAACTGCTGGGCGCTGTACAGCAGTTTTTAGGCGATATTCAGCAATTACCGCCCCCGCACTCGGCCGTTAAGGTAAACGGCGAGCGTTTGTATGAAAAAGCCCGCCGGGGCGAAGAAGTGGAGCTGCGCTACCGCCATGTAACTATACGCGAATTTGAACTTACGCGCATTGCCATGCCCGAGGTGGATTTCAGGGTGGTGTGCAGTAAGGGCACTTATATCCGTTCGCTGGTGCACGATTTTGGTAAGGCGGTAAACAACGGCGCTTACCTGTCGCGCCTGCGCCGTACCCGGAGCGGTAATTTTAAAGTGGAAGACGCCTGGGAAGTGATGGAACTGGTGACCCGCATACGCGAATTAAAAGTTGAACCCGAAATACAGAAATAATTTACTTTTGCACTTTAAGCGTTGCTTCAATTTATATTAAATGAAGATATATCATCATCTGGATGAGTTCGGCCCGGTACAGAATGCGGTAGTTACTATCGGAACTTTTGACGGGGTACACATCGGCCACCGGAAAATTATAACCGGCCTGCGGCAACGGGCGGCTGCTGTGGGTGGTGAAACGGTACTGCTTACCTTCTTTCCGCACCCGCGCATGATTTTGCATCCCGAGGATGAGCAGCTTAAACTCATCAATACCATTCAGGAGCGTGCTGCATTGCTCGAGGAAGCCGGTATCGACCACCTGATTATTACCCCTTTCTCGCGCGACTTTTCTAACCAGCTGGCTGAAGATTATATCCGCGAAGTGCTGGTTAATAAAATAGGCGCTAAAATACTGGTCATCGGGTATGATCACCGGTTTGGTAAAGACCGCCAGGGCGGTTTAGCCGAGTTGCAGGCGGCTGCGCCGGTATACGATTTCATGGTTGAAGAAATTCCTGAACAGGATATCAATGAAGTAGCCGTTAGTTCGACCCGTATACGTAACGCGCTGCTGAATGCACAAGTCGAAACCGCGAACGCCTTTTTGGGCTATCCGTTTTTTATCACCGGTAAAGTAATCCGCGGCGATCAGATTGGCCGGCAGATTGGTTACCCGACCGCCAACCTCCAGGTTGAAGAAGCTTACAAGCTGATTCCGGCTGATGGTATTTTTGCAGTTACTGTGGTAATTGAAAACAAGCGGTATCAGGGAATGGCCTATATTGGTCACCGGCCCACCATCAATGGCATGACCCGCAATATCGAGGTTAATATTTTTGACTTTAACCAGGATATTTACAATCAAACCATCAGCATGAATTTTCACTACTTTGTGCGGCACGATGTAAAATTCATTTCTTTAGATGAACTGAAGATGCAGTTGGCAAAGGACAGGGAAGATGTATTGGGTTTGTTAAATAAGGAGTAATACCGGCGCTTAGCTGATGAACTGAATTGAATCTGTAATACTTGCAAAATTTACAGATGCCGGGCATAAGCCATTGTCACCCTAAGCTTCATTAAAGGACAGTAGCACAAATCAAACGGACATAAATTTCCGTGTTGCTCTTTTCATTTCCTCAAATTAGGAAAACTCGGTTTTTCTGTTAAATTTGTATCACTAACCGTT
>CAXTCH010000383.1:0-3695 GCA_964241945.1 uncultured Mucilaginibacter sp. | reverse complement strand
GAAGGTTTCGTTAGTTTCATCGTCAAAAGTGACCTCTACATTGGTTCCGTTGTCTTTAACCGCGTGGATCGTTTTGCCAAAATGGAATGTGGCTTTATCTTTTACCTGTTCATACAGAATGCCGACCAGATCGCCGCGCAGTATCTCCAGTTCCTGGGTCATGCTGAACGCATCTTCTTTAGGAAATGCGGCGACGGTTTTGTTGCGGGTGTTGACGAAGCGCAATCCTATCTCCGTTGTATTCGCTGCTTTGATTTGCTGCTCCAGGCCCATCTTGCGTATGATGTGCCAGGCCGCGCCTTTAACATCGATATTCTGTCCGCCTAAGCGCAGTTCGCTTGCGCGTTCTACGACGGTAACCTCAAACCCGTATTGTAGGAGCCAGTAAGCGAGGGTTAACCCTGCAATGCTGGCACCGGAAACTAAAACTTTACGTTGACCCATAAGTAAAAATTAACGAAGCTTACATCAAAATCAATAGACATACATTTAGACGTAGTGTTTCAACTGAGAGCATTTTGTGCAGTTACTCGTGCAGGGGCGTTTCGCTGAACTGGCAGGTAATCGATACTTCCTCCTATGAAATCTATAAGGGCAGTTTTGTTTGAACGTCAATTTCCGCTGCACGAAAATCAGAAACGGACAAACCGATTAGTCTTACCGGTTTTGCCAGTGGCAAAAGGGTCTTTGCCAGTTGTCCGGCAACGTAGCTAAATGCTCAGCGACCTTTGATTTATGGAAAACATCAAAGAGACCATCCTGACTTATACAAGTGCATGGAATGAGACCGAACGGGAGGCCATCCTGAAAAAGATCAGCAAATGCTGGGCACCGGATGGTACTTACACCGACCGCTTAACCGATACCATCACCGGGCCGGATGCGATCACCGACCTGATCATCAGTTCGTACGGACAAATGGGCCCCAGAACGTTTCAGGTACTGGCAGAACCACAGGTGCATCACCAGAGCGGCCGCTTTCGCTGGCTGGCCATCCGCCCCGAAGGATACCCGGTTGAGGTGGCCTGGTCGACAAACGTTTCCGCCCAATCCTTGTGCAGTATCGTCGCCCTTTCAGCCTCTCTGCGCAACCAGTTCTCATCTTTCAGTAATGCCGCCTGTTCAGTGTGGATTCCACGAACTCATCCTCCGTTTGGCCCGTCATAGTAAAACGTTCCCGCAGGAGCGTTTCATCAATTATCAACTCCCGTATAAAATCAGGGCTGATCTGCGCCTGCGCATAAGCCTCGAATTCGAACGGGTCATTGAACTGTTACGGCGGTGTGACCTTCACCGTACAGTTCTCCAGTATCTTAATACCGGCCATACTGCAATATTTGTAGAGCACTTTCATAACAAAGCACCAGAAACCATCAGACAACAACCATCAAAGTATAACAAACAAAGGAACAAAATTTTTGCGCTCCAAAAAATGCAGCATTAATCCGCTGGCTTTGGTTAATTAAGTTAAAGTCACCGCTTTGGTTAAAACAAAGAGCACTTCGGTTAAATTTAGCATCATCCGGTTCCAGACCTTTGTAAAAAACAAAGAAAAATGAAAGCGATAAGAATTTTTGAGTTCGGCGAACCGGAAGTTATGAAGATAGTGGAAGTTGAACGCCCTGTTCCGAAAGCAGATGAAATCCTGGTAAAAGTTTACGCCGCCAGTGTAAACCCTGCGGATTACATTATACGCCGGGGAGGAAATGAGGGTTTAAAACCATTGTTAAAGTTACCGATGGCCTTAGGGATTGATGGGGCAGGAATCGTGGAAGAAGTTGGCAGCGAAGTCACCTTGTTTAAAAAAGGTGACCGGGTGTATGGAGTACCTAACTATTTGGATGGCAGCTACACCGAATATCTTGCAGCGAAGGCTGACCAGTTTGCCCCGATGCCGAAGACGCTCAACTTTAACGAAGCGGCTTCGTTCCCAGCCTGCGCACGTATGGCCTGGAGCGGCATGGTCGAGAAGGCGAAGGTAAAAGCAGGCCAGCGCGTACTGGTCCACGGCGCGGCCGGAGGTATAGGTAACCTGGCGCTTCAATTTGCCAAAGCCTATGGTGCCTATGTGATCGGTACGGCATCGGCACACAATGCCCGCTTTTTAAAGGAGCTTGGGGCTGATGAAGTGATCGACTATAATACTCAAAGATTTGAAGAGGTAGTGCGCGATATGGACGTGGTATTCAATGCTACCCCCACTACTTCTGTTGATGAAGCGCTGCGTATGCGCTCTGTACCAGTTATAAAAGAAGGCGGTATATTTGTATGTACGCACGGCGTGTGGCCCGGCGAGGAGTTTAAAGCAGCATTGGCCAGGAAAAATGCGACAGTAGCAATGGCGGGTGTGGATATCAATCACTACCATTGTTTGACGGAAGTGGCTAAATTGATTGACGCCGGAAAAGTTAAATCAATCATCAGTAAGGTGTATCCCTGGGAACAGGCAGCTGAGGCACACCGCGATAGCGAAACGAAACATGTTCGCGGAAAAATTGTGCTCGAAATTCGTAAAGACGACTAACACTATATGGTACACTATAAAACGATCAGCGAATGGTTCCAGGCCTGGCAATTGTCTAAGCCTGAACATCCGCTGATCAGTGTAATTCAGGTTGATGCCATTAGAAAGATGCGTAAGGGCGATACGTTTGCATCTTTTTGCGATTTTTATTGCATCGCTATCAAGCGGGTAACTGGTACCGAAGATCTCCAGTTAAAATACGGGCAGCAGCCGTATGATTTCAATGAAGGAATTATGTCATTCGTATCGCCCGGTCAGGTAACAACCCTTGCCGTTGAAAAGGATGTCGAAGTAAAGCAATCGGGTTGGTACCTGATCTTTCATCCCGATTTCCTGTGGAACACGCCGTTAGCCGGTACCATCAAAAGATATGAGTTTTGGGATTATGCGGTGAATGAATCTTTATTTCTTTCTGAAAAGGAAGAAGAGACCATCGTCAGCATCATTCAAAATATACATCGCGAAACGCACGCTAATCTGGACAAGTTCAGCAAGCAGATCATCATTTCCCAATTGGACAGCCTGCTCAGTTATGCAGAGCGCTTCTATAGCCGACAGTTTATCACACGTGAAAAGGCTAACCACCAAATTCTTGATCGGCTGGAGAAAGTACTGGCCAATTATTTAAATAGCGGCCAGCCGCAGATCAAAGGATTGCCTGCGGTAAGCGATATTGCAGCATTGCTCCATATCTCCCCCAAATACTTGAGCGGCCTGTTACGAATGCATACCGGGCAAAATACCCAGCACTATATTCATGAAAAGCTGATTGAAAGGGCTAAGGAAAGAATATCTACCAGTGACCTTTCCATGAGCGAGATCGCTTACGAGTTGGGGTTTGAACATCTGCAGTCTTTTAGTCGCTTGTTTAAGGCAAAGACCAGTCTTTCACCCCTGGAATTTAAAGCTTCATTTAAAAATTAGCAATTATACATGCCCTATCTAGGTTTTATTAACCGATGATGGACCTATTCTGTCGGAAACGTGCCCTATGAATGCCGCCAGCTACTCATGGCGAAGTGCTGTAAATCGACTAAAGTTATTAATGAAAAAAGAAGAAATGGTAGTTTTAAGCGGCTATCAAAAATTTGTAATATTTATTCTCGCCATCACGCAGTTCACAGTGATCCTGGACTTTATGGTGATGTCGCCCCTCGGTGATATGTTGATG
>CAXTCH010000382.1:0-3709 GCA_964241945.1 uncultured Mucilaginibacter sp. | reverse complement strand
ATTGATGTTGGTTAGATATTCATTATGACGATTGTAGGTTTCATTCAAATACTCAACCGGATTATAAGCGTTAAAGCCTGCACCGAAGTCATTATACTGGCCATTAGCAAGTCGTACCGGGATAGTGGGTAATGCATTAAAAACATAACCAATATCAGCATAATTTGTGAGTGCACGATTGGTTTGCACGTTCGAAACACCGAAAATTACATCAAGCCTGTTATTGATAGCTTTTTGCTCACCATTGAATCTGATGCCCAATTGTTGCTTATCACTCTGAAGAATAACACCTGGCTGATCCTGATAATTCAATGAAGCCCGATAGTTGAAATCGCCCGTTCCGCCGGATATAGCCAAGTTGTGGCTTTGTGTTACGGCAGTTTGACTAATAGCCCGCTGCCAGTCGGTATTTACGTTATTTGATTCATTCTGGTTAGTTTGAGGCGCAGCTTGGGCTTGCGGAGTAGCCAGGTACTCCTGGGTGTTTAACAGATCAAAATATTTGGCTTGGTTGGCTACGCTTACATAACCACTATAGTCAATAGTGGTTCTTCCGGCGCGACCTCTTTTAGTAGTCACCAATATAACGCCGTTGGCACCGCGCGAACCGTAAATGGCGGTAGCTGATGCATCTTTCAGCACGTCATAAGTTTCAATGTCACTTGGCGCAATGTTCTGGAATTGGCTAGGGTCGTTCAGCTGAATACCATCCACCACGAACAAAGGTGACTGATCACCTGAAATAGAAGTTTGACCACGCAGGCGGATGCTGGACGTTTGGTTAGGGTCGCCGCCGCCTTGTGTAATTACCACGCCGGCAATTTTCCCTTGAATCTGATCAAGCGGATTAATGATGGCGCCCTGGTTGAAATCTCTCGCAGTAATGCTGGAAACGGCACCGGTAATATCTTTTTTACGTGCAGAGCCATAGCCCACACTTACTACCTGAACTTCACTTAAAGCGGTGCTGTTGGGTACTAATTTTACCGCAATATCAGTTAAACCGGTTAAGTTTATGTCCTGGCTGTTGTAGCCAATGAAAGAGACACGGACAGTTGTGGTAATGCCCGGAACCGATAAACGGAAGTTACCCGAAGCATTAGTTTGTGTGCCTAAACTGGTACCGGGCACTGCTACAGTTGCACCTGGTATAGGTGAACCGTCTTTTGAATCAGTAACCTTACCTGTTAGCACTTTATTTTGAGCCCAAGCAGGGGTCATCATAAAGCAAAATACTGCCAGAAAGCAGGCTTTAAGTAGATTTTTTAACTGCATAATTTTAGTTTATTGAAATGAATTGGTTAGCAAACTGTTGTACAGAACTTAAGCTGATACATAAGGGTGCGACTATACGGCGGCACTGCTTAAGTTAGCAGGACTGTTCTGAAAGTAAGAGTGGGAATAAAGTACGTTTTCGTCATAAGCATCTTAATTTTCGGGTTATACAAATTTTTCAATAAATGGGCTTCAAAAAACACTTAAATCCTGTGTGGATTAAACATTTATTTAAAACAGTCTTATTAAATATATTAAAATGCTGCGGTATCCAAACGATAAGTTGGCGGGCCGTTACAGCTTTACAATTGGTTTAAGTACAAAGTAATACACTTGAAATTAGAAAACCTAAAGAAAGCACCGGAAAATTAAAAAATATAAATACGTATAAATTTAAATAATTGATTTTCAATAGTTTAATTATTTAATAAAAGGTTAAAATATAAGAGATTTTTAACCTTACCACAGTTCTTACTGTACATTCCCGTTGATGGTATGTCGGTAATTGACGGCTACCTATGTGTGATTTCACTTTATGCGGTCTGATAAACAGGCTGGTGCTCTACGGCTTTTATTGACATTATAGTTTCGTCAAACTCGTCGCCATGTACAAGGGCTTTAGCCTTTATGCGCATTTTGTACACATAAATTGTATTCACCGAGTATTCTAAAATATTGGCCACCGCCTGATTGTTATTGATGCCTAAACGCATCAGTGCAAAAATGCGCAAATCGGTATTCAATACTTCGTGGTCTTTTGGCCAAATTTGGTCTTCTTCTCTTAGCAGGGAATTAAAAACAGTAACGAAGTTGGGGAAAATTCTCAAAAATATCTGGTCAAACATCCGGAACAGCGTTTCGCGCTCCTTCTTGATATTGATTTCATTAATGGTTGATAAAATCTCATCATACTTTTTTGTGGCTATCTTTCGCTCCGCACTCCGCTTAAGCCGTTCTAGTTTCATAATGTATTCCGACAATACATTGAAAAAATTACCGATATACTGCTCTTTAACCCGACTGTCCTCATAAAGCCATTCATTGATTCGTTCCAGCTCGCTGTTCTTTTCTTCAATAATTTTTTCCTTTACTTTCAGCCGTTTGAGCTGGTTAAACACAATGAAGGATATGAGTGAAACGATAATGGTCAAAGCTGTAATCAGCAAAAAATAAGTTAGAAACCGGCGGCTTTTGTTCTCGGTAATAATCAATTTTTTAGCAGCTACCATGGGCATTACCGAAGTGATTTTTAAAGTGCGCAGCCTGGCTCCGTAAAACTGGGCATCGCCCAACGCTGCCTCAATAAAAGTATAGGCATCGGGTATGTTACCTTCTTCATATAATTCCTTGCCTAATCTGAATATGGCGAGAGTTTCTTTGACAGAGGAGCGGATATCACAGATGGCTGCAATAGCCAGTAATTGCAAACGCTTATCTGTATTTTGCGGTCCGTTGTAAAAGTAAGTAAGCGCATTGGATACCATGGCCCGCTGATGCCCGGTAAGCGAATGCTGATACAGCAACTGGCTATAATATAAAGAGGGCTTTGCAGTTTGCTTTAACAGCAATTGCCGCTCGCCCATGAGTTTGAGCTGATCGTACGAGTTGTGGGCGGCTAAAGCGATAGCTGAATCAAGATATTTAATGGCACACGCGTCTTCGGCTTTTGCATAAGCGTTACCGCTGTCGTAATCGGCTAAATCTTCACAACTGCGTGCTTTCAAAGCGTAGTACTGCATTTGCAGATTACGGTCTAAAAATTTTTGATTAATTTTATTCAGGCAATCAAAAGTCTCCTTAAACATCCCCGCCGAAAGCAAAATGAAGCTTAGTTTTACACGACTTTCATTTTCTTTCACCTTATCTTTTAATGCCGCACTGATTTTTAAAAGTTCGCGAACATAAACGTAGGCAGAATCGAACTGGTAGACTTTGTATTCTTCATACAAGTTGTCACACAAAAGGAAGCGTTTATTGAAGTTGCCGGCAGCTGTTTTTGATAACTGTGTATTTAATATAAAAATACGTTGTTGTTTTTGCTGATCGTACATCCGGGCTTTAACCAGCTCGGTTTTAAGCACAGCAAATAAACTGTCAGTTTTTGCAGAGGCAAACACCGCAGTAGCAGCAAAAAAGAATATTATATAAATAGCAAACGTTTTCATTTTTATAAATATAACGCCGGCTTTTTGCCCTGCATAATATAATTGGTAAGCGTAAACACTAACTCGCTCAGGTAAACTAAGGTAATTAATAACTTGATTAAACCATCCATAAACTTTCTAACAATGTGTATAACCGTCTTAACTGAATTCCGATAAAAGAACAAAAATGCATTTTCAAGCAATATAGAGGCTTGGTTTTTTGAATTTATCTATGAAAAGTTGTTCCAACCAGCTATCACAAAACATATTAGTAATGATTAAGGTAGTAT
>CAXTCH010000381.1:0-3726 GCA_964241945.1 uncultured Mucilaginibacter sp. | reverse complement strand
CCGGAGGAAAGGGGCAAAAAAATTGGCACCGTAATGAGCGGACTACTGATCGGCATTTTGTTATCACGTACGGTAAGCGGCTTTATGGGCGCTCACCTGGGCTGGCGGACCGTGTTTTTAATTGCTGCCGGAGTAATGATTGTGTTGTGGGCTGTAGTATACTGGGTGTTGCCCGAAGTAGAACCTGATTATACCGGCACCTATACAAATCTCATGACCTCATTAATTCATTTAGTGAAAAACGAGCCGGTATTACGCTTGGCCGCCTTCAGGGGGGCACTGGGCTTTGCTTGCTTCAGCGCATTTTGGGCTACACTGGTATTTTTATTACAGGAACCGCAGTTTAATATGGGCAGTGCCGAAGCAGGGGCTTTTGGCCTGGTAGGCGCTTTTGGAGCCGTAGCCGTATCGGCTGTGGGCCGGCTGAGCGACAAGATGGAACCGTACCGGCTGATTATTTATACGTTGATTTTACTCCTGCTGTCTTTTGTAATTTTCTTTTTTGCAGGCCACAGTATTATATTGCTGGTTATCGGCGTAATTGTGTTAGATATGGGGGTGCAAGCCACTCACATTGCCAACCAGGCGCAAATTTTCGCTTTAAATGCCGAGGCCCGCAATCGTATTAATACGGTATATATGGTGTCTTATTTTATTGGCGGATCATTGGGTACGTTTCTGGCAACGCAACTCTGGAGCAGCTATCAATGGAACGGTGTATGCGGCATTGGCATTATACTGTCTGCTATTCTGCTCATCGTACATATCATCAAAGGGAAAAAGAATATAGCTGTAAATCAAGGTATAAATTGACCTGCCGGTTACCTGTTCGGCACTGGTTGAACAGGTAAATTGTATCAAAGTATACGAACACTGTACAAAACTGCATTCAAATTTCTCTTGTATCAGTTCATATACTTGCCTCACAGGCATTATTTTATTAATTGATTTTCAATTAATTATGTGATGGGATAAAACCTAACAACTTTTTGGCATTACTTTGGCAAATAACGATATACAGGGCATCCTTATATGAACTTACCAACTGAAAATCAAGCCGACGAAAAGGGAAAAGAATGGGATAACCCGTCAGATCCTAAAGCCAGTTCTGATTGCAGAGACAAAGAACAGTTGGAACGTCAGCACGAGGAAGCTAAACGCAGAAAAGACAATCTGACTGAAAAAGACCATATCGATAAGCCTAAAAAAAACTAAAGATATTCTAATGCATTTACTCATGAAACAACAGGACACAACTACTACCATCATCAAACTCGTTACCCGTTTTGATAAGGAATTGAAAAAACAGATAGAAGCTGACCTGAAAGTTGTGGAGCGTATTAAACACAATATCATTGGCCGAATCAACCCTGAGCTGAATATTACCACACTTTTTATTGCTTAATATACACACTACATTTACCTATATATACTACTTAACATCACCTATGAAAACATAAAGCTTTACCCAAGGGTAAAGCTTTATTTGTTTAAGTAGCTAATGATCAGATCTGCTGTACGGCCTGAGGCGCCCACCTCTCCCATTTTGCTTTGCAGCTGATGATAATTGTTCAGCATTTGCTGCCTGTAGGCATTATCATTCAGTAAACGGTTTACTTCTGATGATACTTCCTGCACATTACAGTCTTTTTGTATCAGCTCGCGGGCAACAAGTTGATCTACCACCAGGTTCACCAGCGATATATATTTAATTTTTAGCACGAGCCGGGCAATCCACTCAGTGAGCACATGGGTTTTGTATACCACCACCTGCGGCACGGTAAACAAAGCGGTTTCAAGCGTTGCGGTGCCTGAAGCCACTACGGCTGCCCGGGCATGGCTCAGTAAATCGTAAGTGGCATTAAATAATACAGGCGTATTGAAGCTGCCCATATACTGCTGGTAATAGTCTGCGCTAAAAGAGGGCGCCCCGGCAATTACAAACTGGTACTCCAGAAAACGTTCGGCTACCCCGTTCAGCACCGGTAGTAAGCGGCTGATTTCCTGCTTACGGCTTCCGGGCAGCAAAGCCACCAGAGGCTTGTTTGTTAAGCTATGCTTTTTTAAAAAGTCCGGCTCGGGGGTAAATGCTGCAATAGCATCCAGGAGCGGATTGCCCACATAATCCACCTTCATGTCCCACTGCCTGTAAAAATCAACCTCAAAGGGCAGAATGCAAAACAGATGGTCGACTACCTTTTTTATTTTAATTACCCGTTTTTGGTTCCAGGCCCATACTTTGGGCGAGATATAAAAGCAGGTCATCAATCCATGCTGTTTAGCAAACTCCGCTATCTTTAAATTAAAGCCCGGGAAATCAATTAATATTACGGTATCTGGCTGCCAAGCGAGCAAATCGGCCTTGGCCTCCTTCATATTTTTTAAAATGGCAGGCAGGTTCATCAGCACCTCAGTTACCCCCATGTATGCCATATCCCGGTAGTGCTTTACCAATTCACCACCCTGTACCTGCATTGAATCGCCGCCAAAAAAACGAAATTGGGCCTCGGCATCGCGCTCCTTTAAGGCTTTCATCAGGTTAGCGCCGTGTAAGTCGCCCGAAGCTTCGCCGGCAATCATGTAATATTTCATAATACTTAATGCTTAACTTTCAGGATGAATGCCGCCAGCAGAAAAATAAAAGTAGAAAGAATAATGCCATTGCCTATATTTTCTGCTCTTCGCTTATAACAAAACCTGAGCAGCAGTAAGTTCAATGCTACGGCAATTAATTCCACAACACCGGGTTTACCTAAGTATGGAATATTGCTTACGCTATTGGCTACCATAAACCAAGCTACCGCAGGCAAAACGAATCCGATAATAATGCCCGTAATTAAATGATTGGCTTTTTGCATAAATTGTCGAAGCTATGATAGGGTTATATTTAAACATTCAGGTATAAACCCAGGTGCCTTATCAGAAAACACAATCTTTTAACCTTCAAATTTCCAGTTATTAAGTACCGGTATGGCATGATGTGCCGTCATATCAAATTGTATGGGCACTACCGAAACATATTGATGATCCAAGGCCCATACATCGGTATCTTCACCCTGGTCATTCAGTTCAAATTTACCAGTAAGCCAGTAGTAAGGCCGGCCGTGCGGATCCATACGTTCGTCAAACTCTTCGGCCCATTTGGCCTGTGCCTGCCGGCAAATTTTTATACCCTTAATAGCTGCCCCTTTCGGAAAGTTTACATTGAGCAACGTTGCCGCAGGCATAGGGTTAGCCAGCACCTGCCGGCTAATTTCTTTCACATATTTAAGGCAGTGGCTAAAATCGGCCTGCAGCGTATAATCATCCAATGAAAAACCAATGGAAGGGATGCTTTCAATAGCCCCTTCTACTGCGGCCGACATAGTGCCTGAGTACAGCACATTGATGGAATTGTTTAATCCGTGATTGATTCCTGACACACATAAATCGGGCTTTTGCCCTTTTAATACCGTATTTACCGCCAGTTTCACACAATCTACAGGGGTGCCCGAGCAACGGTAGGTTTCCAGGCCGTCGTAAATCTCTACTTTATCTAAACGTAAAGGCTTACCTATGGTAATGGCATGCCCCATGCCCGATTGCGGACTATCCGGCGCTACCACTACTACGCGCCCGATGTCCTGCATGGTTTCCATCAGCGCCTTTATGCCCGGCGCAGTGATACCATCATCATTCACTACCAGTATAACCGGTTTCACTTTTTTTGCCATTGGTGCGAAATTA
>CAXTCH010000380.1:0-3763 GCA_964241945.1 uncultured Mucilaginibacter sp. | reverse complement strand
ACGTTTGTTAGACCATCACCGGCAATCAGGTTAAATGTCCGCACTACGCGTACTGCCTTATCGTCAAAATCAATGGCAAATACTTATTCCTGCACATAATCAGTGCATTCCTGCGGCTTGTCTTCTAAGGTGAACAGGTGGCTTTTGTTTAGCCCTTTGCGCTTCAATATCTGCTCCCATACATGAAAAATGCTGTGTACCGGGAAACCGCAGCTTCCGGCTGCAGTATCAATAATGGTTTCCTGCTCGGTAGGATTCAGCATTTTAACGCACATATCAATTACATAGCGTGGGGTAAAATACTGCCCTTTTTCGCCTTTGCTGCTTTTATTAATCAGGTATTCAAAAGCTTCATCTACTACATCCAGGTTAGAGTTGAACAGCTTTACATCCTGCAAAGAAGAGACACAAACTGAAAGGTGCGAAGGGGTGAGCATCAGTTTTGCATCCGTAGTAAATACGCCTTCCCATTTATGCTTCGCCTTATCAAACAACTCCTGAATTTTGGCTTTCAATTCAGTTTCGGTATCACCATAATTTCTGAATTCTAAAAAGCGGGAGCGGTTTTTGCCGCTTTGCATTTCGTCATATAATTTGGTAAAAATGAGTTTGAACAGTTCTTCAAATACATCAACACCCGCATTAGCCAGTACTTCATCTTCCATTTCCAAAATCAAATCTTTAAGGGATTTTCTTTCAGTTACCAGCTTATCCTTAGTAATAAGGTCATCAATGGTCCATCTTTCCTCCAATACATCTGATAGCTTTTGGCTGGCAGCAGGTAACAGCGGAATATCTTCGAAGTAGTTAGGATCTTTGCGGTGGTAGTAGGAAATCGAATCGCCATTGCTCCATACACCTATTGGGGCACCTGTGGCATTGCAATATGATTTTAACTGCTCTTTACCGTCCTTCAATTTAGGCTTTTTTAATTCCACCATAATGTAAGGTGAGGTGGTTTGCTGTTTATCGAAAATTACAATATCCGCCCGCTTCTTTTCCCTTCCGAATGAAACTCCATATTCCAGTTCCATACGGTCGGTCGGATAGCCTAAATCCTGTTGTAATACCATTACATACAATTGGCGTATTACTTCCTCGGGCGTAAGTTTAATTTCTTTTTTTCGTACCAGGCAATTGGCATAAGGTATAAGCTTGCCCCGCACATCTTTTAAGGTGATGCTTTCTTCAAGAAGTTTAATTTTAGCACGGTCGTTATGCTCAAATTGAGTTAGCTTATAATTAGAATCCTTGAGTATATCGGATAAAAGCATAGTTTATATTAAAGTAATATTGAAAGATAATTGTCGCAATACTTTACGAAAGTAGGAGAGCAAAGGTATTCAAAAGACTGCATTAGCAATTACTTATTCTTGCCCCATTGCGGTTACCGCCTGCAAAAACCAAGCAGCATGTGGCAGCCATTGTTCAGTCCAGCGCCATTCGTTGCCGGCAGCTTCAGTTTTAAAGCTGATGCCGCTGCCGTCGGGGTGCCCGTCGCCACCGGTAATGCCGTTGCTAATACCGCCCCGCTGCGAACCATGGCCAAAGTTGGAACTCATATAGGGCACATTGCTGTGACCAAAACCATACAGCAGGCAAATATCATACGGGTTACCACCTAAAATCCAGTCGAGTTGCTGTGTGGCATATTTAGCCAAAGCCGGTTTTACATGCCAGGGTTGACGGGCATCGGGATAGACCAACCGCCCACCCACTATAGCTGCTGTGGCCAACGAGCCCAAGCGTGCGCTTTCGCCCTGCCACCACCAACCGGTTTCATTTTCGTGCGGTATAAAAAAGCCGTTTTGTATCTGGTTACGAAATTTAAAAGTTTGCCGTGCATAACCAAAAGGATTGCTTACCTCGTGGGTAACCCGCAGGTTGTAATCCAGCGCTTTTTTAATAGTTGTTAAAGCGGTTTTGCGGTAAACAGCATCCTGTTCTTTTTGCAGGTAGCGGCTTAGGGCAATAATGGGTAACCCGGCGTCGGCCGCATGCCAGAAGGGACGGTTGCCATCATCAGCAATAAAATACCCTTGGGGCAACAGGCGCTTTGCCAGGTGCATGGCCCTTTTCCGGGCTTCGGTTTGGTACAGCCTGTTGTTAGTAGTTATCCATAATTCGGTGGCTGCCATCAGCGCGCAGTAGTCATCAATAATATTTTCCTTGCCATCGTCATCATACTCGGTATTGTGTACCAGCAGGTGAGCGAATGCCAGTTTGGCGCCTTCGAGATACTGCGCTGAGCTGTATTCGCCGTGCTTTTGCCAGCGCGAGATGCGGGCCAGCGCCGCAATGGCCATGCCTCCGCCTTCGCGGAAAGCACACGGGTACTGGTTGGTGGTTACACTATTGGCCAGCAAGCCTACTACGCGCCGGGCATTCGGGTCTTTATTAAAATAGCTGAACACAATCATGTAAAAATAACCCTCTTTGGAGAGCGAACGGAGCAGGTAATCGGCCCCATATAAAGCTTCATCATCAATAGAATCTTTTACGCCTTGCTGCTTTAGTAAACCAGGCAGGGCCTCATCCGTATTAGCCAGCGACCATGTAACCAGCGGAATTTGTTGCGGCGATACAAAATTGGCGTAAGCCAGGTGCGAAAAGTATTTGCTTACATCGCCCGAGGCATCGCACCAACCGCCATGCAAATCCACCCGTTGATTGCTGCCATACAACAGCAGGTGCCGGTCGGCCTCCAGTTCCTGTGGTGTTGTAGCCCGCTGGTTATGATAGTAATGTATTATTGCGGGAAGAGTAAGTTTAGCTAATGCCTGCTGTTCGATACGAAAAGGAAAAGAACTGACAACAAAAGAGCCAGCCAGTATATTTAAAGTATAAGTTCCTGTTTGGTGGATAGTTGAAAAATAGATTTTATAAAAATATTGCCCGGATGACCAGTCTTGTAGCCGTTGTGGTTGTTGTAGGTTGCCGGTATATACCACTTTGCCCGTTTCCTTGTTAATAAGCATAAATGTTGCCGGATCTTTCAAAGGCTCGGCAGCACTCACTACGGCCATTTTGGGCCCCTGTACATCAAAAGCTACCTGGTTGATATGGATAACAGGTTGAGCTATCGCAGTAATCCCTAAAAGCAGACAGCAAAAACAAGCAACAATATATTTCATGGGTAAGGTGGAGTAAAATCGGAGCTGCAATTATTTAATTCCTTTTACCGGCCGCCCAAAAAATGGCATTGCGGAATAAAGTTGTGTAAGCCATATTCTGAAACAAATCAGGCGAGTGCCCCATAAAAATGTAAATATTGCGGGCTTTGTATTTGGGATTGGTCCAGATCACCGGATGGTCGCCCATTTTAATGTCCGAATCGGGCTGATAAGTACTTTCGTCTACATGGGCCAATACCTGCACCTGCGGGCGCGGATTGTGGTCGTAAGTATACCACTCGTCTTTTTTGACGGTGAAAGAGTTGGGAACACCCTGCATGACCGGATGAGCAGTATTTTCCAGTACCACTTTAGCGTTGGCAAAGGTGGCAATGTAATTTTTAAAGCGAATGCTGCCCATAAACCGGTAATACCAGGGCCACAGGGGATAACCGTCAAACTCACCCAGCAAACTGGCATGATGGAAGCCGATCCAACCCCCTTTACCTTGTTCGATGTAATGCTCAAATGCATCTTCGGCTATTTTGCCCCAGCTGTAGGGCGGGTAATCCAGTTGAATAAACAGTTGATATTCAGCAAGGACAGAGACAGTGAGGTGATTTGGCTTTTGAATATAATCGACGGTGAAG
>CAXTCH010000379.1:0-3783 GCA_964241945.1 uncultured Mucilaginibacter sp. | reverse complement strand
CAGCTGCCCTCATCGGTGTCGCCGTTCATACGGTTCCCGTTGTTTTGGCTGAGCTTTCATAATTTGCCCATGAGGCTGCTGAGATGGCTAAGCTCGGCTACCCACAAAAAAGACGGTTACTTAAATCTTTACTTCCACCCCTGGGAGTTTACCGACCTGAACCAGCCGGACCGTTTTGGCTTCCCTGCCTACGTGACGAAAAATACGGGAGACGCCTTTGTACAGCGACTTAAAGATTTTATCGCCTGGGCGCAGACTGAGGGTTATACCTTTAGTACCACCGGCAGCTTCGTACAATCCATAAAAGAAAAAGCCGGATGATATATCCGGCTTTTTCTTTTACAAATCTCTGTTGATGTCCCAGTTCTCGAGGTAATCAGCGACGCGTTTCACAAAGGCGCCGCCCAGTGCGCCGTCCACCACCCGGTGGTCATAAGACAGCGACAGGAACATCATGTGCCGGATGGCAATTACATCGCCTGTTGGGGTTTCTAATACTGCGGGCTTCTTTTTAATAGCACCCACCGCCAAAATAGCCACCTGCGGCTGGTTGATAATCGGAGTTCCCATTACGTTGCCGAAAGAACCGACATTGGTGACGGTAAAGGTACCGTCTTTCACCTCTTCGGGGCGCAAACCGCCGGCACGTGCGCGGCGCGCTAAGTCATTTACTGTAGCGGTCAGGCCCACCAGGCTCAGTTCATCTGCGTTGCGAATCACCGGGACGATCAGGTTACCTGAGGGCAAAGCAGTGGCCATGCCGATATTAATATTTTTCTTTTTGATGATTTGCGTACCGTTTACAGATACATTTACCATCGGCATCTCTTTTAATGCCTGCGCTACCGCTTCGATAAATACCGGCGTATAGGTGATTTTTTCACCTTTACGTTTTTCAAAGCTGTCTTTAATTTTATTGCGCCATAATACCAGGCTGGTTACATCGGCCTCCACAAACGAGGTGACATGGGGCGAAGTATGTTTGCTCATCACCATATGCTCGGCAATCAGCTTGCGCATACGGTCCATTTCTATAATCTCGTCTCCGCCTGATACAGATACCGCCGGACTCACTGTCGGCTGCGGTGCATACGATTCGCGTGGCTGGGCAACCGGAGCAGGTTCAGCGGCGAATTTATTTTCTGCAGGTTGCGTTTGGGTACTTGTCTCCTGAGGCGCAGCCGGGGTTTGTTTAGATAAGTGCCTTTTACTGATGTAATTAAGCAAATCATCTTTAGTTAAGCGTCCGCCGGTGCCGGTGCCGGGTATTTCATTCAGCTCCTGTGCGGTAATGCCTTCCTGGTGAGCAATGTTTCTGACCAGAGGCGAATAAAACCGTGTACTGTCTATGTATTGTGGTTTTGATTGTGCAAAATCAGCCCGGTTGGTTAACTGCTCGATGCCGGGAATATCGGTGCTGACGGGAGCACCCTTAGCTGCTGAATTTGTTTCAGGTTGCGGAGTAATGGGTTCTGCTACTGCCTGTGTAGTAGCTTTGGTACCTTCTTCTTCCGTTTCAATAATGGCAATTGCATCACCTACCTGTATCACATCATTTTCCTTGCATAAAAGCGATACAAGTATACCTGCTACCGGAGAGGGTACTTCCGAGTCCACTTTGTCTGTTGCAATCTCTACTACAGCATCGTCTGCCTCAATCTTATCTCCCTGATTTTTAACCCATTTGATGATGGTCGCTTCAGCAACGCTCTCACCCATTTTAGGCAGTAAAAGTTGGTATTTAGCCATGCTTAGTGTATCGTTAACCGAACCAAAAGTAAGTAATTAATTGATATTATCACCAAGCAAAGTATTCAACATTCCCAAAGCGGTGATGGCCGTACGTTCGATGTTTTGGGTGCGCTTGTTGCCAAAAACAAACTTTTTAATCACCCGCTGACCTTTACCCGCTACACTAATCCAAACCGTACCTACTGGTTTCTCCTCCGTTCCGCCGCCGGGACCGGCAATACCGGTTACAGCAATGGCATAATCAGATTCAAAGTTAAGCAAAGCGCCTTCTACCATTTCGGTAACTGTTTCTTCGCTCACGGCACCAAATTGTTCTAACGTTTTACTTTTGACGTGCAAAATACTTTCTTTCAGTTGGTTGGAATAAGATACTGCTCCACCCAAAAATACATCCGAAGAGCCGGGATGCCTGGTAAACAGGTGAGACAAGTAGCCCCCGGTACAGCTTTCGGCTACAGAAAGCGTAAGGCTTCGGGCGGCCATTTTATCTAATATGGCTTTTTCCAGCGCTATATCTTCTTCCGCAGCTACTACGTTTCTCACGCGGTCGGCAATCAGGCCGGCGTAGTGATTTACTTCCTGCGTAATTTGCTCCTGATCATCGCCGTCGCCGCTCAGGCGTAAACGAACTGAACCTAATTTGGGCAGATAAGCAAGTTTAATATGAGCAGGCAGTGCATCTTCAATATCCGCTATTCGCTCTGCCAAAAAGGATTCACCTTCGCCAACGGTCAATATTGTTTTATGATAAATAAACGGCAATTTAAATGTAGATTTCAGTTTCGGAATCACCGCATCCTCCATCATGTACATCATCTCAAAGGGTACACCCGGCATGGATACAAACACTTTTCCGCTTTCATGAAACCACATGCCTGGTGCAGTACCGTTTTTGTTTTGTATCACCTCGCAATTGGCAGGCACTTCGGCTTGTTTGATGTTTACGTCCAGCAGCGGACGATTATAACGTTCAAAGATACGTTTTACATTATCCAGCGCCTCTTCGCTTTGCACCATATCAACACCGAAATACTGCGACAGCGTTTTTTTTGTAATATCGTCTTTCGTTGGCCCCAGGCCGCCGGTAAGTAAAATAATATCAGCTCGTTGCTGCGCTTCATTCAAAGCGGCCACAATATGCTGACGGTCATCAGATACGGATGAAATTTGTTTGATGCGTATGCCCGCCGCATTTAACTGCTGGGCCATCCAGGCCGAATTGGTATCTACAATTTGCCCGATGAGGATTTCATCGCCTATGGTTATAATTTCTGCAAGCATTACTGGTTGTTATAATAATCTTTCCGTTTACTTAGTTTGAGGTCCTGCAAAATAGTTGCTTTCACCTTTAAGTCAACACTAAAAGATTTATATAAACCAAACGGCACCCATCGCATGGATAAATCCCAACAGTGCAGATCGCGGTAGATGGAGAAGGTAGTTAAACTCACTTTTTCAGCTTTTAAGTCATAACCCGAGGTGTACTGTATCTTCCACTTGGGGGTAAGGTTGAAATCGCCGCTGGCCGTAAGCGTACTTATCGAATTGGTTACTGCTCCCGTATTCGAGTAATTAAAATTATAGTTTAACACTACATTCCAGGGAATATTAAAATCTACAAACGCGCTCGGGTCGCTGTTGATTAATGCCAAACGCTCTGCCTGGTTGGGCGTCATGTTTTGCACCGTGTTCATGGGCTGCTGGTTGATCTGGCGTTTGTGGAACGAAGTGGAATTTAAACTGACATCCATAGAAAGGTTAAATGTACTCAGCATCGGAAACTTACCGGATAATATAGATAATTGGTTGAGGGTTCGAACATTACGAACAATTGAACCATTTGATATGGAATCGGTTACCTTTACTAAGTAAGGATTAAGTCCGCCGGAAAAATTGATACCTAATTTTTGATTAAAGATGGCGGTATGTCCGCTAAAATTGATATTACTAAGCCGGAAAGAATCTGCCGCGAAGTTGTAAAAAGTTGAAATTGAGAAGCCTTGAAGGAGGGGAATTTTCCGGTCCAATCCC
>CAXTCH010000378.1:0-3789 GCA_964241945.1 uncultured Mucilaginibacter sp. | reverse complement strand
TGGTGTTACAGAATGAAAAGGCGGGGATAAAATTTTATTGGCGATGCATGCTGTAACTAAGCATCAGAAATTGCATCTTAAGCCCATAAAAGCAATCATTTCTCACCCGTTTATATGTCTGTACATCCTAAACTCCTGGCGGCAGTTGCCTTGTGCACTGCCTTTAGCTTTGGTGCCATAGCTCAGCCGGTGAAACGGCCTGCCGTTCCTGCCAAAAGCAAAGCCCTCACTTTAACCGGCCCTACGCAAAACCATGCCCTGCCCATTGACACGGCAGTTATTATCGGTAAGCTGCCCAATGGCTTAACTTACTATATCCGCCGTAATACGGAACCCAAAAAACGGGCGGAGCTATACCTGGTAAATAAAGCCGGCTCCTTGCTGGAAACTGATGCACAGCAGGGCTTGGCGCACTTTACCGAGCACATGGCTTTTAATGGCACGCGCGATTTCCCGAAAAACGAACTGGTAGATTACCTGCAAAAATCGGGCATTCGTTTCGGGGCCGATTTAAATGCCTATACCTCATTCGATCAAACCGTCTATCAGCTACCGGTACCTACCGACAGCGCCTCGGTTTTTCAGCGTGGTTTTACCATCCTGGCCAACTGGGCAGGTGAGCTTACTTTCGATCCTACTGAGATTAACAGCGAGCGCGGCGTGGTATTGGAAGAAGAGCGCCAGCGCGGTAAAAACGCGCAGCAGCGTTTGCAGCAGCAAATACTGCCGGTATTGCTCAACAACTCACGCTGGGCGCAGCGCCTGCCTATTGGCAAAGTTGATATTTTGAAGAATTTCCAGCCGGAAACCATTAAAAGCTTTTACCACGACTGGTACCGCCCTGATTTGCAGGCCGTAATTGCCGTAGGCGATTTTGACCCGAAGCAGGTAGAACAGCTGATTAAGCAAAACTTTTCGGCGCTGAAAAACCCGCCGCACGAAAAAAAATATGTTACCTACCCGGTACCGCCTACGCCGGGCACTATGGTGAAAATTGCTACGGATAAGGAATTCCCTTATACCATTGCCGAGATTATTATAAAGCATCCGGAAACAGTAGTCAGAACCACCGATGATTACCTGCAAAGCATTAAAAATACATTGTTTAACCAAATGATGAATGCCCGGTTAAGCGAGTTGGTACAGCAAGCTAATCCGCCTTATTTATTTGCACAGGCAAGCTATGGCGGCTTCTCCGGCAATCTGGACGCCTTTACCACCATTGCCGTAGCCAAAACTGCAGGCGATTTAAAGAATGCGCTAACCGCTGCCATTGCCGAAACGGAGCGGGTACGTAAATTTGGTTTTACCGAAACGGAACTGGCCCGTGCCAGGCAAGCCGCGCTCACCCAGATGGAAAACGCCTGGAAAGAGCGAAATAAAACACCCTCCAGCCGTTTTGTGAATGAATATCAGGAAAACTACCTGAAAGGCGAAGGCATACCGGGTATTGATTATGAGTATACGTTTTACAAAGCCCACATCAACAGCATCAAACTGGCTGAAATAAATGCGCTTACCCACAAATTTATCAGCAACCAAAACCGCGATGTAGTGGTGGAAGCGCCTGATAAGGATAAAGCCCAGTTACCTGCTGAAAAAACTTTGCTCAGCTGGATCAGCACCGCCGGGGCAGGCGTAACCCCTTATGTAGATAAGGTGAGCAAGAAGCCGCTGATTGATAAGCTACCGCCTGCAGGTACGGTTACGGCCAAGCAAACCGATGCCGTAGTAGGCACCACCACCCTGACTTTAAGCAACGGTATTAAAGTAGTGTTGAAGCCTACCGATTTTAAAAATGATGAAATCATTATCCGCGCGCGCAGCTTTGGTGGTACCTCGCAGGCTGCCGGCCCCGATTTTGAGTCGGCGCGTTTGGCTTCTGAAGTGGTTGGCGCCAGCGGTATAGCCGATTTAAGTCAGATTGAACTGGATAAAAAGCTAAGCGGCAAAAATGTATCGGTAAGTCCGGTAATTGGCGATATATCACAGGGTATCAACGCTTCGTCATCTGTAAATGATTTAGAAACGGCTTTCCAGTTAATCTATCTCTATTTCACCCAGCCGCGTAAGGATGACGCCATCTGGAAATCAACCCTTACCCAGGGCAAAGCATTGCTGGCCAACAAGAGCCTGGACCCTACCAGCGTTTTCAGGGATACCATTATCAAAGTAATGAGCCAGGGCAACCTGCGGCAAATGCCGCTGACAGCGGCCGATTATGACCAGGCGAAGCTGGATAAAGCTTATGAGTTTTATAAACACACCTTTGCCAATGCCGGCACTTTTACCTTCGATATAGTAGGCAGCTTTAACCCGGAAACCATTACGCAACTGATCAACAAGTATCTGGGCGCTTTACCGGCCACGCCGGCTGCAGCCACCTATAAAAACCTGACCAGCCCTGTACCTACCGGCACCTTTACCAAAACAGTTTATAAAGGTGTGGGCGATAAAAGCACCGTGCAGCTGGTATACAGCGGTAACTATGAATACAACGAAGCCAACAACCTGCAGCTGGATGCTCTTGAAGAAGTGCTGAACATTAAGCTGATTGAGCGCCTGCGCGAAAAAGAAGGAGGCGTATACTCTCCCGGTGTATCAGTAAGTTACAACAAGGTGCCTACAGGTACTTATAAAATATACGTGTATTTTACCTGTGCACCGGCCAATGCAGATAAGCTGATTGCCGCTACGCTGGATGAAGTGGGTAAAATAAAGCAGAACGGGGCTGAACCCACCGACATCCAAAAGTTTAAGGCCGAGCAAACCCGTACGTATGAGGTAAGCCTGAAAGAAAACAGCTTCTGGGCCGACGCCTTATACCGCTCATGGCTCAACAATGAATCGCCGGACACGGTGCCCGGCTACCTGAAAACGTTAGACCAGGTAACTGTGCAAAGCACCAAGGCCACCGCCAACAGCTACCTGAGCGGCAATCTGATTAAGTTTATCTTACTGCCGGAAAAGAAATAACAAGCCATGTACATCACGTAATTGCGAAGCACGAACCCATCCTGAGCCGTACAAATCGGCTCTGTAAATCAAGGATGGGTTCGTGCTTCGCAATAACGTTTTTATAAACTTCATTTCACTTCCTTCATCCCCGGAAAAAAGTAACTGTAACTCAGCATACCGCTGCTTTTAGGGTCTTCAACCGCAATACCAATGCATACCTGCGCTTTGCTGAACTCAAATACCGTGTTATCATTCACCTTGTACACCGTCACAGTATCGGTTCCCTTAGCCAGGGTCAGCATCTTTTTCAACGCATACTTTTGATTGATTTGCTTTAAAGCTGAGCCTACCTGCAAATGCTCTGCGGTTTCAAAATAAGGCGAGGTAACACGGATGATTTTGAGCCGGCTGTTGTCTTCATCGGGGGTGCCCATCTCCCGGTTCGAGAAGGTATTGAGCTGATACCCGGTCTTATTGTGTTTATCATACCAGGTGCACAGCGATTTCCCCATCGCATCATCACTTACATCGGGTTTCCCTAATTTCAGGATCACCGAATCCAGCGTTTCGCTCAAATGCGTTTGTCCGATTGATTTACCGGGAACAATTAACTTATCAGCAGGCACTGTGCCTTTGTGGGCTTCGCCGGCAACGGTATCCTGTGCACTGGTGTCTTTTGATGATTGGGCAACGGTATCACCGCCTACCGTTTTCTGATTTGCAGCCTGATGGCAGGCAGTTAATCCACTCATGACCAACAAGCTTACACCTGCGGCAAATAAACAGTTCAGGTATTTCATAAAGGTTGATTTTAGTTGAACAGCTCTGGGT
>CAXTCH010000377.1:0-3791 GCA_964241945.1 uncultured Mucilaginibacter sp. | reverse complement strand
CTGTAGCAGGTTGCTCACTGAGAGTTTTACGTTCGGTGTTTTCAAAAAATCCCACCAACAGTAAATGGTACCGGCTGATGCGCTTCAGGAATGGCAGTTGACGCTCCAAAGCTGATAAGCTTTCAAAATTGGTAAAGAATACCACAAGGCTGCGCTGCTTTACCACCCTGCGGATGGTAGCGTACAGCAGCTCCATGTTGGTTTCCAGGTAGCGGGTCTTTTCCCGATACAATACATCTAAGATGCGGTTTAATTGTGCCGATTTACGGTCGGCAGGCACCACGCTGCCCAGCTTTTCGGCAATGGTAATCAGCCCAGCCTTATCCTCTTTGAGCATGGCCACGTTGCTAAGCATTAAACTGGCGTTGATGGCGTAATCCAGCAGGCTCATGCCCTCAAAAGGCATTCGCATCACCCTCGATTTATCAATCACACAATACACCTGCTGTGATTTTTCATCGGTATACGAATTGGTCATTAAATCGCCGTGGCGGGCGGTTGCCTTCCAGTTAATGGTACGATAATCATCGCCGGCGGTATAATTTTTTACCTGCTCAAATTCCCGGTTATGGCCCAAGCGACGAATCTTTTTGATACCCATTTCGCTCAACCGGTTAGATATGGCCATCAGTTCATACTTTCGCATCTGCAAAAACGAAGGGTATACCGGCAGGGTCTCCGCTTGCGGAAAAGTATACCGACGGCGAATTAAACCCAGAGATGACATAACGAACACCCGCACATCGCCAAATTCATATTCGCCGCGCTTGGTGGGGCGCAGGGTATAGTTAATCAATTTGTGTTGCCGGGGTGCCAACGAGGAAGTAAACCATATATCGCGCCGCTGAAACTGAAAAGGAATTTCATCAATCAACGCTACCTGAACCGCAAACGGATAGCGGTTTTCAATATAAATACCCAGTTCGTTTTCATCACTGTTGCTCAGGCGCTCGGGAGCATGCCGGCGGGCAAACATACCATCGGTGCGATAAAGCAATAAAAGATCAATACCCGCCAGTGCTAAAAGTGCCAGAAACACCACTTTGGGTATTACCCCCAACCAGGGCAGAAAGAACGACAGCAGGAAAAGCACCACACAAGCACTCACCGCCGTAAACAGCCGCGGGGTGAGAAACAAATTTTTATAAAAGCCGGCTAATTTTTTCACGTGGGCTTAGCGGGGTACTTCTATTTTCTGAACAATCTGGGCAATCACTTCATCCGGTGTCACCCCTTCCATCTCCTTATCAGGCGTCAGCATTATGCGGTGGCGCAATACGGGGGCGGCTACTTTAACAATATCTTCGGGCGTTACAAAATCACGGCCGCTCATTGCGGCTATAGCCTTGGCCCCGGCAATGATAGACAGCGATGCCCGAGGTGAACCACCCAAGTACAAAAATTTATTGTTGCGGGTTTCATACACAATTTTAGCTACAAACTCCAACAGCTTAGCCTCTACATGCAAGCTGCGTACCTGCTGCCGTAAACCTATGATGTCCTCTGCCGAAAGCACCGGCTGAACATCCTGCAACTGGTCGGCCCGGCGCTGCTGGTGTTGTTGCTGCAATATGGCAATTTCCTCTTCCAGCGTTGGGTATTTTACTTCTATCTTGAACAGAAAACGATCCAACTGGGCTTCGGGCAAACGGTAGGTTCCCTCCTGCTCTACCGGGTTTTGTGTAGCCAGCACCATAAAAGGCTCCTGCATGGTGTAAGTCTGCCCGTCTGCCGTAATTTGCCGCTCCTCCATTACCTCAAACAGGGCCGACTGTGTTTTAGCCGGCGCACGGTTAATTTCATCTACCAGTACTATATTACCAAAGATCGGCCCATGCTTAAATTCAAAAGCAGTAGTGCGGGGATTAAAAACCGGTGTGCCAATTACATCAGACGGCATCAGGTCTGGTGTAAACTGTACGCGGGCAAATTTGGCATCAATGGCTTTGGCAATCAGCTTGGCGCTTAAGGTCTTGGCTACCCCGGGCACACCCTCAATCAGCACATGGCCGTCGGCCAGTATGCCGGCAATCAGCAAGTCAATGGGGTCCTGTTGCCCCACAATTATAGTAGCTAACGTAGCTTTTATTTTAGCTACCGCTTCGCTTAGGCGGCTCAAATCGGTTCGCTTTTCAAATATAGATTCTTCCATAAATATCAGGCTTGGGCGTAAAATTGTTCTGTTAATTGGTTTAGGATGATTAATTCGTGGTCGCTGATGCGTTCTTGCACATTTACATAACGTACATGTGTGAGCAGGTCCTCAATAAAAATAAGGGTTATGCCCGATTTATGCGCCAATATACCGGCAAAGTTACGGTCATGAAAATCAGCTTTCAGTTGATATTGTGTACGTATAAAATCGGCCAGGTAGGTAATTTTCTTGAGGGCAATATTCCTGTTATCGCGCTGCTCGTAATATACGCGCCCTATCGTGGTTACAAAATCGGCAGTGGCATTTTTAAGCGGCTCAATAACCGGAATAATACGCTGCCGGCGTTTAATTTCAAAAAGCACAAATACCAGCAGGGCTGCTAAACTGATATAGTAAGCCCAACGCAGGCTTTCGAACCGGAAAAATACCCGCATGGGCGATTCATCTTCGGCAATGTCATGGTTCTGAAGTTCGTCCCAATACACCCGGTTTACGGTTGGCAGGTAAGACGTGACATGGGAGATATAATCCGCGCCCTGCGCAGTAAGCAGGCTGTAGTTAGCTAACAAATGCGGGTTGGCAAAAACCAACAAACTGCCTTTGCCATAATCATATTTTAGGTAGGTACTCTTGCTATCTTGATTTAAACTTAGCGCTACCGCGTGTGCGGTGTCAAAACGGCTGAAGTATATACCATTTAATTTTTTATTAAACGTGTATACCCTGCCGGGTTGCAGGCTGGGATTGGTAAAATGAACACGCTGCTCCTTATCATTGTTATAATTCGCTTCCAGCTGCAAGGTATCAGCCAAATGGCCATCCCAGCTGAAGGTTGAAATAAATACATGGTTTCCGGCGCTGATAAATTTAATCAGCGCGTTAACATCGGGCTTACTGATGCTCAGCGTGCGCGAGACAATGATATAATTACCCGGCGTGATGGTGCTATCCTGAAACAGGTCGCTTAATGAACGATTGGTTTTTACCACACTGGCACCCGGAAACAGATGACCTAACTGATGGTAAAATATATAAGTACCATACGGAATTTTGTCGTTATAATACAGGGTCGACCTCCAATTGGTGGGCTGCGGCTTATTATATTCGGCCACCAGGTAGCCGATGAGCAGCAATGAGGCCAGCGCAATGAGGATTTTAAAATCTTTCATGCCAACCCTTGTTTAAAGTTGTGAAATGCGGCGCTCACCTGCTGATAGACCTGTGCATCAATTAAAAATTCACCGTACCATACATACTCAAACCGGTAAGTAAGTTCGCTGAACTGGTTGCGACGCCGGCTGTCCTTCAATTCATCAACATACGCACTGTTGGTTTTATGCAACTGCCAGTCAATCAGCCCGGCGTCATCCAGCTGTTTCAAAGCTTTCAGGTACAACAGGCGTACAGCCAACCGGTAATTATGCTGTGCTACCGCGCGGTCCAGCTCATCGTCAAAATTAATTTCGTGAATATTCTCCAGCGTTTCGGTGAAAGGCAGCTCTGCTGAAGCAGGTTTACGCCTGAATAATGCCATGGGATCGGCTCCGGCCACTTTAAGCACAATAAACACCACGGCAGCCAGGCCCAAAGCAATAAACGTATACTTGATAATGTATAACAGCACACGGCCCGAACC
>CAXTCH010000376.1:0-3803 GCA_964241945.1 uncultured Mucilaginibacter sp. | reverse complement strand
TGCCTTAAAATCATTTACAAACCAATACGTATAATAATCGCGACCAGTGAAATAGATATCTTTAATGTGTTCATTGTTCATCCCGTAAAAGGGATCGGGCACTTTGTGGTTGGCTAATAAAGAAGTGAGTACGGTGCCCGGCACCACTGCCGGCATCCAGTTATGAGCAGCATAAGTTGATTGAGAAAGGGTGATACCGTCGGCTTTTACATCGGCAATAGGGGCGCATTTCCAGCCGGTGTTTAGTTCGCTTACTTGCTGAGCATACAGGACAGTGAAATTAAAAAACAGCATTAGCGCCGCAAGCCCGGTTTTATTAAAAAGCCGACTTTTATTCTTTTTACTTGCTTGTGCACCCTCCACAACACTTAAACCCCGCTTTACACTTACAAACTTGTTCGGATCAGTACAAATGCCACTTGCCATGCGCAATAACTTTTTTATTAATTAATGTTTAAGCTCTTTTCCAACCTGCTCACTTTCTCCTCCAAAGGCTTTCCTATATTTTCTATGACCAACACAGCGCCGCCGATGAGCTGCGCCGTATGATTTAAATCAGATACGACGATTTGTGTATCGCACGCCAAACGCGGGATACAGTGTTCATTAATGGCCTGCTGAATAGGGGCAAGCCACAACCGGCCTACTAAACTGGCTTTACCGCTCAGCAAAATGACGGCCGGATTCATGATATGAATCAGCACCGCCAGGCACTGCCCTACATGATAGGCAGCTTCCGAAATCAGGCGCACGGCCAGCCGGTCGCCTTTGGTGGCCTCGGTAATAATGGCATCAGCATCAATATGATTGTATTTGGCTAAGCTACTGTTTTGCCCGTGATTTAATTCCTGGTATGCCTTTTCAATAATAGCCATTAATGAGGCTTCGGTTTCCAGGCAGCCGTGTTTTCCGCAAGAACATAATTTGCCGTTCTTTACCAGAGGTATATGGCTGAATTCGCCGGCTAAGCCGGTATGGCCCCTAAAGATAACGCCGTTCACAATCATGCCCAGGCCAATGCCCCAGCCGAGGTTAATAATCATGGCATCATCCTGGTGCATGGCAGCGCCGAATTTCTGCTCACCCATGGCAATGGCCGTCGAGTCATTTTCAATAAAAACCGGTAAGCCGATTTCCTGCTGCAAATAATCCATCAAAGAAAGACCGGGCACTTGCAGGAAAGTATAATTGATACCTTTTTTGGGATCAATAAAACCGGGCATGGTAACTCCTATACCTAAAATAGCATTTCTCGTAATGGAGGTGCTGTCAAGGTAAGTATTTATCAGGGAAGCCAACTGGTCTGCATTCAGCTGGCTTAAATGAATTTCGTGCTGAAACACCTCATCTACGAACTCGTTGTTCACATTCAGTACACCAATCGTCACCGAGAACCGGTTTACCGCCACCGATACTGTATAAAACAAATGATCAGCCAAGGCAAATTGTAAGGGTTTCCTGCCGCCGCTGGAATTGGCGTAACCTTTTTCAATAATGTAACCGGCGCTTAATAATTCGTTAAGCAGCTTAATGGTATGAGGAATGCTGCGGTTTATAAAAGCGCTGATATCCACACTGCCTAAAACATGGTGATAATACAGGCATTGCAGTATTTTAGCTGCATCACTATCAACAGAAAAAGATAATCTGGCTTTGTTCACTTGCAAAATAGAAGCTTACTTTTTCAGCGCTTTTTTCAAAGCTATCAATCTTTTTTAAAATTTAATAAAGTTTCTTAGTTTTTATTAAATTGATTCGAAAGTTTGCTTTTATATTGCAGTCCTTTAAATTTATATACAGCTTATGAAATTTTTCAACCGGTTTAGCGCCATCAAAAAAACCAGCATACAGTTTATAAGCATTCTTACCTTGCTGAGCAGCCAGCTTCATGCACAAAATCAGCCTGCTTTTCGCGATGAGCATCAGCCGCTCGAAAAACGGGTGCAGGCTTTAATACATGCCTTGACGCTGGAAGAAAAAGCATCATTGCTGGGCTACCGCAGCCAGTCGGTACCCCGGTTTAATATTCCGGCTTACAATTGGTGGAATGAGGGTTTGCATGGCGTAGCCCGTGCGGGCGATGCTACCGTTTTTCCGCAGGCTATTGGCATGGCCGCTACTTTTAATGAAGATTTGATTCATCAGGTAGGGGAGGTGATCTCAACTGAAGCGCGGGCAAAGTATAATATGGCTTTAAAGGCCGACCGTCATTTACAATATATGGGCCTGACGTTCTGGTCGCCCAATATCAATATATTCCGTGATCCGCGCTGGGGCCGCGGACAGGAAACCTACGGCGAAGACCCTTTCCTGACCTCGCGCATTGGTACCGCCTATGTAAAGGGAATGCAGGGGAATGACCCTATGCATTTAAAAACAGCGGCTACTGCTAAGCACTTTGTGGCGCACAGCGGACCTGAAGCTACCCGTGATGAGTTCAATGCTGTAGTAGATGAAAAGGATTTAAGGGATACCTATTTGTATGCCTTTAAAGCATTGGTGAACAATGGCGTAGCCTCAGTAATGACAGCTTATAACCGGGTAAACGGGCAGCCTAACTCCATCAGCACCTCGTACCTGCACGATATTGTGATGAAGGAATGGGGCTTTAAAGGTTATGTAGTGACGGATTGCGGCGCTTTAGATGATGTGTACCTGCGCCATAAGGTACTCAGCAACAGTACAGCCGTAGCTGCCGCCGCCATCAAGGCCGGTATTGATCTGGACTGTTCCTCTATTTTGCAAAATGATATTGTAAAAGCAGTTAAACGGGGTTTGCTTACGGAAAAGGAAGTAGACAATGCCTTGGCCGCCGTATTGCGTACTGAATTTAAGCTCGGCTTTTTTGACCGCCCTGAAACCAGTACTTATTTTTCTTATGGAGCAGACAGCATCAACAACGAGGCACATGTGCAACTGGCCCGCAAGGTAGCGCAGCAAAGTATGGTGTTGCTTAAAAATCAAAACAATGTATTGCCTTTAAAAAAGGAAAGCTTCAGCAGTATTACCGTACTGGGTACCAACGCTTCATCATTAGATGCGCTGGCGGGCAGTTATCATGGGGTAAACAGCAAGATGGTAGATTTTGTAGAGGGCATCACTGCTGCAGTGAGTAAAGACACCCGTGTGGAATATGATTTAGGTTCAAATTATACCGATACTACGCACTTCGGAGGCATCTGGGCAGCAGGTAACGCCGATGTAACAGTAGCGGTAATTGGTTTAACGCCGGTATTTGAAGGCGAAGCAGGCGATGCTTTCTTGTCGCCCACCGGCGGCGACCGGCCCAACCTTGAATTGCCGTCGGGGAATATTGCCTTTATTAAAGCCCTGCGTAAAGGCATCCCGCATAAGCCTTTAATTGCGGTGGTAACAGCCGGCAGCGATGTCAACCTATCCAGTATTGAGCCTTATGTAGATGCTATTATTCTGGCCTGGTACCCGGGCGAGCAGGCTGGTAATGCACTGGCTGATCTGTTGTTCGGTAAAATTTCGCCTTCAGGTCACCTGCCGGTTACATTTTATGCTTCTGAGAAAAATCTGCCGCCTTATACCAGTTATAGTATGCAGGGGCGCACCTACCGGTATTATAACGGCCCGGTACAATATCCTTTTGGGTTTGGCTTAAGTTATACGTCATTCGGCTATAGCTGGGCAGCAAAGCCACAAGCTGCTTATCAGTTGAAGGATACACTTACCTTTACGGTAAATGTTTCCAATAATGGCGCTACAGATGGCGACGTGGTAGCACAAACTTATATTCAGTACCCTGCAATGGCCCGTATGCCGGTTAAGGAATTAAA
>CAXTCH010000375.1:0-3844 GCA_964241945.1 uncultured Mucilaginibacter sp. | reverse complement strand
GCCGAAACCCGCGGGCACGCAAACCACGGTTGGCTGAACAGTTATCACACTTTTAGTTTTGCTAATTATTATAATCCTGAGCGAATAAACTTTGGTGCGCTAAGGGTTTTAAACGACGATACCGTGAGCGGCGGCATGGGTTTTGGCAAGCACCCGCACGACAATATGGAGATTATTTCAATCCCGCTGGATGGCGATTTGGAACACCGTGATAGCATGAACAATGCAGCAGTAATACGCAAAGGCGATGTACAAGCCATGAGCGCCGGCACCGGCATTTTTCATAGTGAGCAGAATAAGAACAAAAACGAACAGGTTAAATTTCTGCAAATCTGGGTATATCCCAATCAAATGAATGTGCAGCCGCGGTATGACCAGATTACTTTGAACCTGGAAGATCGTCATAACCGTTTGCAGCAGATTTTGTCGCCCAATGCCGATGATGAGGGGGTAATGATTTATCAGAATGCCTGGTTTCATATGGGTAGACTGGATAAAGGCACTGAGCTCACCTATAATTTAAAAGCTCAGGGTAACGGCGTATACTTTTTTGTACTGAGCGGAGACATTACGGTAAACGGACAAGTGTTAAATACCCGCGACGGCTATGGCATTTGGGAAACCGATACTTTTAATATTACTGCTGAAACTGAAGCTGAAGTGCTGCTGATGGAAGTGCCGATGAAATTTTAATATGGCTGAAAAACTTAATATACTGGTAGCTGGTCGCCATCCGGAAATTGTACCTACAGTGGTACGTTTATTAAAAAATAACCCGCAATGGAACCCTACCGGTGTACTTAGCAACGAGGAATGCGAGGCACATATGCAAAAGTATAAAGTTGATATTTTACTGCTCAGCAGTGGCCTTAGTGAAGCGGACGAACAATTAATCAGGCAGCAATTAGTTAACTTACATCCTGAAGCAGTGGTTATCCAGCATTATGGCGGCGGAAGCGGTTTGCTGATTGCGGAAATTTACCAAGCATTATCAAATTCTTAAAGTTAACGCCTTTATCACTTAGAATTTTCAAAAAGTGATAAAGGCGTTTTTTTTCTGTTTATTATTGCAGGTTTTTTTTACAACTGTTTTTCAAACACCGCCAGTTCCAATGGCTGCTTCGGAATGCCGAAGCGGGTATCATTCGGGAAAGGAATCATTTCGCCTGTGGGTTTATAACCATGGCGTTTATACCACATCACCAGCTCATGCCTTACAGGAATCACCGTCATACGCATAGCGGTACAACCCAATTCTTTAGCTAACTCTTCGGCGGAAGTTAAGAGCTGTTTCCCTATTCCCTGTGCCTGCATATCAGGATTTACTGTCAGCATTCCCAAATACAAGCGGTTGTTTTTAACTGTTTCCAGGTAAACGCAGCCGGTAATTTCGCCGTGCTCATTTATACATTTTAATAAAGTGGCCGATGAGTTATCAAAGTGCTCTCGCATGGCCTGCTCATCAATACGCTGGCCGTCGACCAAATTGGTTTCCGTAGTCCAGCCGCGCAAGGCAGTTTCACCGCGATAAGCGCTATTTACCAAATTGGTAAGAACAGGCACATCGGTAAAGGTTGCTTTTAATATAGGCATAATTTTCAGCGGGCAAACCTAATATTGCTATTGAAGATAAACAAGCTTAATTTTTATAGTTTAATAGAATTTTTGATTTACATTTTAATCTTCCAAACTCCAGGCGGCCAGCCGTGCCTCGTCTACTTTACCTTCATTCAGCAGCTGCTTTATGAAACTATGGATGGCCTGCAAATCATGCGTTTGCAGTAAGGCTTGTACCTTATGAGTAGATTTATAATCCCGTACAAGGGTTTCATCAGGTTTATGCTCTATATTACTCAACATCCCTAAATCGTTACCGGTTAACACATCGGATAACCGGATATGTTCAGGCAGACCATCTACTCCTACCGCTACCACCGGGCGGGGCACCTTAAACAAATTATCTTGTGTTATACGGCAATACCAGTCACCACCCAAACGTGCTACCAAATCTAATTTTGCCTGATCTATTTTGCCGTCAGCATCCATCAACTTGTCTTGCAGGTGTATTAATTTTACTTCAGCCACCACCATATTTCCGGCGTTAGCTTCCTTACCTAAATTGATAACTTGTGTTACCGTACACTCCAATTGAACCGGCGATTCGGCTACCCGCGGCGGCTGCACCAATTCGGAAGTTAAAGATGTGAAACCGGATTTTGTAAATTCGTTGATTTCACGGCCATACTCACCGCTGGTGATATTCATTTGCTGTACCATGGGGTAATTTACGATATTGATGACCACCTCCGGTACTTCCTGAATATTCAGCAGGGTATGCTTTGGTTCATTAAGACGGTTACTTATGGGCGAGAATACTACTATAGGCGGATCGGTACTCATTAAATTAAACAAACTGAACGGACTTAAATTTACCTGTCCGCCTTTACTGATGGTGGATGCAAAACAAATGGGGCGCGGAGCAACGGCATGGATAAGGTAACCGTAAAGCTTAATGGGGCTGATATCGCCGGCGTGAATGGAAGTCATGAAAACAAATGTAGATAACTCAAATAAAGTGCGATGCTAACGGAGGTAAATAAAACACCCCGGCGCTCTCACTGAGCGCCGGGGTGTTTTATTTACAACTGATTATGCAAATTATTCGTTTACAGGTCCTTGTTGCTTATTCATATTATCGGCCAGCAGTGAATCCGGCAAAATATGGCTCATGGCAACCATAGCTTTATTTTTAAAGCCTGAAATTACTTTATCATCACCAGCCATCAGGGCGTCATAACCATCCTTAGCCACATCTGCCGGGTTGGACATTGAGCTTTTATCCTGCACCATTTTGCTATCCTGCATTTCTGCTTTATTAAAAAAGTCGGTATCCGTTGCGCCCGGCAGCAATGCAGTCACTGTTACATTGGTATCCTTTAACTCTGAACGTATTGCTTCAGAAAATGAAAGAATAAAAGCCTTAGTTCCATGATATACTGCTTGCCATGGACCTGGCAATTCGCTCGCTATCGAAGCCAGATTTAAAATCCTGCCTTCGTTGCGTTGTACCATTTCATTCAGTACATGCTTGGTTAAAATTAAGGTAGCGCCAATGTTAAGGTTAACAATTTCCAGTGCGCGATTGATATCGCTGTCCTGAAATTTGCCATATTGGCCCTGACCAGCATCGTTTACCAATACGTCAATCGGAGTGCTGTTACTGCTTAGTTCCTGACATAAAGCAAACACCTCATCTTTGTTGGACAAGTCTTTGGCAAAAGTAGTTACGTTGATTCCATAATCCTGCTTAAACTCATTTGCCTTGTTGTTTAACTCGTCCTGATTACGGGAAACAATAAAGAGGTTATATTTATCTTTAGCAAATAACTTTGCCAACTCATAACCAATGCCACTGGTGGCACCGGTAATTAATGCGGTTTTTGATTCGTTTGACATGGTAATGTATGATTTATATTTAATCAGTAATTAATAAATCATAATTACGGCAATAAGTTTTTAACTTTTTACTTTTTTTAAGGCTATTTTCTAAAAGAAAAAAGCCCGCATGCGGTGGGCATACGGGCAGTTTGGTATCAATTAGTTAATGTAATTAGGCTTGTTTACGGCTGCGCTTAATCAATTCATCACGAATGACAGCGCAAGCCTCATAATTTTCTTTTTCCACGTTCTCCTGCAGTAAGATATCCAGCTCCTGCCGGCTTTTGCTCACGTACTCTAAACCTACGGTTGTCAGGGTGCTGATTTGCTGAAAATAGCCGTCTGCACTGATAAAACCGAATCTGCTGCTGTTTAAATCTTTCTGTTCCATAGCCACAATAGTTTT
>CAXTCH010000374.1:0-3845 GCA_964241945.1 uncultured Mucilaginibacter sp. | reverse complement strand
CTTTAATACCCATGGCCTGTGCTACCAAGGCAAAATCAGGGTTCTGCATATCGGTTTGCCAATCGGGTAAACCCATCACTTCCATCTCCAACTTTACCATTCCTAACGAGCGGTTATTAAACACAATAATTTTAACAGGAAGTTTATACTGAACAATAGTCGCCAAGTCACCTAACAGCATGGATAAACCGCCGTCGCCTGCCATGGCAATTATCTGCCGGTCAGGACATGCCAGCGCAGCGCCAATAGCCTGAGGCATAGCATTGGCCATAGAGCCATGGTTAAACGATCCGATTAAACGGCGCTTACCAGTTGCATGGATATACCGCGCCCCCCAAACACAGCACATACCGGTATCTACAGTAAATATAGCATCGTGGTTGGCTAAACGGTCTAAAGTATTGGCCACAAATTCAGGATGAATGTTGTTTACCGTGCCTTTATCATCCACATAAGTCTGCAGGTTATCTTTTACATGGGCGTATAGTTTCAATTGCGCTTGCAAAAAGCTATCATCCGTTTTTTGCGGAATCAGCGGCAACAATGCCTGAATAGTATCTTCAATCTTTCCACACAAGCCAACATCTACCCGTGCACGCCGGCCAATACGCTCCGGCCTGGTATCTATTTGTATGATTTTACAATGTTGCGGTAAAAACTGCTCATAAGGAAAATCGGTTCCCAATAAAATCAACAAATCCGATTCGTGCATACTGTGATAAGCCGAAGGCAAACCCAGCAAACCCGTCATACCGATTTCATTGGGGTTATCATGTTGTACAAACATCTTGCCTCTGAACGAATAACCTACCGGCGCCTGCAGGCGTTGCGCCAGTTCTACTACTTCGTCATGCGCATTCGAACAACCGATGCCGCAGTAGATAGTGATTTTTTTGCTTTCGTTAATCAATGCCGACATCACCTGCAAATCGCGGTCTGACGGGCGAATGACTGGTTCAGAAAAGTAGTTAAGTGTAGAGGTAGTAATCTCTACGGCATCCATTTTGGTTACATCGCCCGGCAAGCCTATTACAGATACGCCCTTCTTACTCACCGCGTACTGAATGCCGGCCTGCAGCATACGGGGCAATTGAGCTGGTGTGCACGCTATCTGATTATAATGGCTGCAATCATCGAAAAGCTTAATGGTATTGGTTTCCTGAAAATATTCCGTACCAAATTCAGTGGTAGCGCAAGTGGAAGCAATGGCAATAACCGGCACACCTGAGCGGTGGGCATCATACAAGCCGTTAATTAAATGTACATGTCCCGGTCCGCTGCTGCCTGCACAGCAGGCTATCCCGGTTAGCTCGGCCTCGGCCGCTGCAGCAAAAGCGCCGGCTTCTTCATGCCGCATGTGTATCCATTGTATCTTATTATCGCTTCGACGCACAGCGTCATTTACTTCGTTCAAACTATCACCGGTTACTGCATATATTCTCTTAACCCCTGCCGCCGAAAGCATTTCAACTGTTTGTTCAGCTACGTTTTTTGCCATATTAATTATTGTGCTTTAATGACATAACTACGGCTGCACCTGCAGGTTTTAATACCATAAAAATTTAAAATGCCAAAACCATCAGTAAGCTGCTTTTAAAGCTATCATTACCATTATGCCTGTGGATATAAACGGCAACGGATATACTATGAATATTAGATTCCGATTGCTAAAATGCCATTATTAATTTCAGCAACCTGGAATATTTTAATGAGTTTGAAATGCTATTTTTATTAGCTTTGTAATTGTGACTGCCCCTGATAAAGAGACTCCCCGCCCCCGTGCTGCACGTAAACCCAGAGCCACTACCAAGCCCGGCGTTAAAAAACCGGCTGCTGCCAAACCCAAAAAAACGATCAAAAAGAAAAAGAAAAAAGGTGAGCCGCAATTCCCCTGGAAAACGTTAGCTGTAGGATTCTTGCTCATTTTGCTCTCTCCTTTTTATTATGGCTACATCGTTAAAACTTTTGCTTCCGCCTGGCAATGGGTGAAAGATATCGGTGAAAATCCGGAGTATCGTACTTACAAAAGCTTTCATATCCGCATACCCCACCAGGTTACGGTACATGGTATTGATGTATCCTATGCACAAGGTAAAATTGACTGGCTGAAAGTCAGATCAATGAGTGAAGATAGCGTACACATTACTTTTGCATTTATCAAAGCAACCGAAGGTATACTTAAGGTTGACCCTTATTTTAAGCGCAATTGGCACGAGGCTCCAAAAGTTGGTATTGCTTGCGGCGCTTACCATTATTTCCGACCTAAGCTGGATGGCAAATGGCAGGCACGCTTTTTTCTTGAAAACGTTGATTTAGAAAAAGGCGACTTACCTATGGTAGTTGATGTGGAGACGTTGGATGGCGTATCGCCTGCGACTATGCGTAAAGAGCTGCAATCGTTCCTAACCTATATTGAAAAAAGAACGCAGGCAAAACCGTTGATTTATTCCGGGTTAAGTTTTTATCAGGATTACCTGCAAGGTTATTTTGACCATTACAAGTGGTGGATAGCACATTATTATGAGCCGAGGCTAAAAATAAACGCCGGTACACAATGGCAGTTCTGGCAGCACTCAGATCGTGCAAGGGTTACCGGCATTAACCATACGGTGGATTTTGATGCGTTTAAAGGCGACAGTGCAGCTTTTCGGCAAATGCTGGTAAAATAATTACATCTGTTATAAAGAGCTTGATAGATGATTGAAAGACTTTGCTTTAAAATAAATTTGTTTTTTAAAATTCTTATCACAATTTTTACAATTGATAACCAATTATCAATCAACACCCTAATTTAAATATTGAAAAGAACGGTTGCCATAGCGCTGCTTTTTGTACACTTGTTTAACGCAGGTGGCTACATGCTTCTGTTTCATTATTTAATTTACCGCAACGATATTTTTGTCGAGAAACAAATCAGTAAGGGCATGTATAATGTGCACGATTTGGTTGAGATAAAAATACCGGTGCATATGCCTCAAATTCAAAGCTGGCCGGACTATGAACCGGTTAGCGGTCAGGTAGAGCTTAAGGGAAATAGCTATAACTATGTAAAGCTTAAGGTAACTCACGATACCATTTTTGTAATGTGCGTACCCAATTATCGCACCACTAAACTCGGCAATGATAATGTAATTTATGCCAAGCAGGTAAGCGATACCCCATTAAATAACAAGGGTAACGTCAACGTGATAAAGACCTTCAATCTGTACACCTATCATCATTCTAATCATTGTTTATGCGCTGCTCGGCCGCCCGAAATTGTGGTTACTATCACCAATCATTATAGCGTAAGCGCAGTACCCAGCGTGTATTTGGAAACGCCTGATCAACCACCACAATTCCGGAGCTAATTTTTTGATTTGGTTTGCACCTTAAAATTTAGCAGTGATTGGCTATGAGTTTGTATGCACAATACGCACTTTATCAGTAAATTAGCGCTTTGGCAGCTGATAAAGGAGCTATTCATATAACAATTTAAGCTAAACGCTGCCAAATTAATTCGGGTATTGCCCAAAAACGACTGGCCCGATAAAGGCCCTCTACCTCATTATTTCATATATTACCATACCTGCAGGTATGTCTGTCTATTAGCTGCATTATTTAGTGGCTGGTATAGCGTATTACTGTGTGCGGTGGCATAAAGAATTGTATAATGCTGAACTTAACTGCTCAACAAAAAATATATTTTATTTTAAGGCTGTCAGTAGCCATGTGTTTTATAGGTCATGGCGCTTTTGGAATAATTACCAAGCCTGTTTGGTGTAACTATTTTGCTTTATTTGGTATCGGTCATGATATGGCTTACCGCTTAATGCCCATTGTTGGCAGCATTGACATACTTATGG
>CAXTCH010000373.1:0-3865 GCA_964241945.1 uncultured Mucilaginibacter sp. | reverse complement strand
GTAAACTACGGGGTGGCTTCGCTCCGCTCGCCATGACAAGGTTTTTATAAAGCCACTTTGTCATTGCGAGGAACGAAGCAAACTCGTAGCTGTGCTTGTCAGCTCAGTATAGCAACAAGGTTGCTTCGTCGTTCCTCCTCGCCATAACATGGTTATTAGTTTTAACCATTACCCTTTGCCGGAAGAACGGCATTTATAAATCTTGATTGACGGCCTGATAAGGTTGCTTTTTATTTGCCATATTCGCAACGCTTAATGTGATTTAAGCATATCCGTTTTACCTTCGTGAGCATCAAATAAATACCGGATATTTTGTATTATTGGGCAAACTATGGCTAACAGCAACCTTACCAGCGCCAAAAAGGCAAAGAACGACGAATTTTATACCCAGTACCACGATATTGAAAAGGAAATAGCCGCTTACCTGGAGTACAACCCCGATGTATTTAGGGGCAAGGTGCTGTTGATGCCCTGCGATGACCCTGAATGGAGCAACTTTACCCGCTTCTTTGCCCAGAACTTTGAGCGGCTGGGCCTTAAAAAGCTGATCAGTACCAGCTACGCTGCCGAGAGCAAAGCTTATAAGGATAATTACCAGCCCAGCCTGTTTGAGCTAAACGACCCGCAGTTTGACCAGGATAAAACCAAGCATAACGGCAAGATATTTACCTTAACGCACGATAAAAGCGGCGACGGCAGAATTGATGTGAATGACCTGGAATGGCATTACCTGCAGGGCGACGGCGACTTTAAGAGCGCTGAGATACAGGCGCTGCGCGATGAGGCCGACATCATCATTACCAACCCGCCCTTCTCGCTGTTTCGCGAGTTTTTAGCGTGGATTGTAAATTCCAATAAATTATTTCTTATGATAGGTAACAAAAGTGCGGTCACTTATAAAGAAATGTTTCCTCTGATAAAAGAAAACAAATGTGGTCAGGACGCACAGAATGGAGTGGTGGCCTATGGTTTGAAACAAAAAATTCCGGTGATGTTGATAGGGTTGTTGATGGTGTGAATATGAAGAATGTGCCATCCGTTTGGTTCACTAATATCAATCATGGCAGGCGCCATGAACACATACCGCTGATGACGATGGCAGATAACCTCAAATACAGCAAGCACAAAGAGGTAAAGGGGAAGGAAGCGTATGACCGCTATGATAACTATGATGCCATTGAAGTGCCCTATACCGATGCTATACCAAGCGACTATGACGGCGTGATGGGCGTACCCATCAGTTTTTTAGACAAATACTCGCCTGAGCAGTTTGAAATTGTAGGCCTTACTTCGGGGCGAGATGAGTTTGAATCCAGGCCTTCCAAAAGATATATTAATACGGTACAGCACAATCCTGATGGAAGCAAAGCCAACGGCAGTAAGGCCAACACGCGTGCCACAATCAAGATTTTGGAAGAACCTGCGGGTATTCATTACTCCGCTGATAATTCAGGTGGGCCGCTCTCCATAGTTTATGCAAGAATATTGATTAGGCATAGTAAGCCGTTTAAAGATAATTAAGCCAACAACTTTGTCATTGCGAGGAACGAAGCAACCTCGTAGCTATGCCTGTTCGCCCTGTGAACTAAGGGGTTGCTTCGCTATCGCTCGCAATGACAAATTTTTATAAAATGGTTGTCATTGCGGGGAGGAACGATGAAGCAACCCCGTCGCTGTGCCTGTTCGCCCTGTATTCGACGGGGCGGTACCTGTACTTCGCAATTACAATAGTTTTAATTGAATTTAAATAATTTAAAAAAATTCAGCAGCATGATAACCAACCTAAAAACCGACATCACCATTAAAGACGTTTGCGCGGGCTTTGTTTACAATGAGCTGGAGGGCAAGGGCCTGTTTGGCCTGTCGGGCAGGCTCACCATACAGCCCGAGTACCAGCGCAATTACATCTATGCCAATGACAGGCGCGATGTGGCCGTTATCGAATCCATCCTGAATGGTTACCCGCTGGGCTTAATCTACTTCAACAAAGTAAACGACAGCAAATTGGAGGTATTGGACGGCCAGCAGCGCATTACCAGCATCGGGCGCTTTGTGACTGGTAAGTTTGCCGTTAAGGATGCAAACGGCCTGGAGCAGTACTTTAGCAGCTATGCGGCCGATAAGCAGGCCCTGATACTGGAAACTAAACTGCTTATTTATGAATGCGAGGGTACCGAAAGCGAGATTAAAGACTGGTTTCGCACCATTAATATTGCCGGCGTACCGCTCAATGATCAGGAACTGCTGAATGCCGTATATTCAGGCCCGTTTGTAACGCTGGGCAAGGCGGAATTCAGCAACAGCCGCAATGCCAACATCCAAAAATGGAGCGCCTACATTAAGGGCAGCGCCAACCGGCAGGAATTCCTGCAATGCGCCCTGGCCTGGGTGAGCCGGGGGCAGATTGCCGATTATATGAGCCGCCACCGTTACGATATTCATATTAACGAATTGAAAAATTATTTCAGCAGCGTAATAGATTGGGTTTCCACTGTGTTTACCGATGTAAAGAGTGAAATGCAGGGCCTGGATTGGGGGCGGCTGTATGAAACCTATCATCATCAGCCCTACAATCCTATAGAAGTCTCTGCCGAGGTACAAAAGCTATCTGACGACTCATATATTGGAAACAAGAAAGGTATCTTTGAGTACGTTCTCGGCGATTCCATTGATACGAAATTGTTAAATGTACGTGTCTTTGATGATGCTACCATAAAGAAAGTTTACAAGCAACAGACTGACGAAGCACGAAACAAAAATGAGTCGAATTGCCCGCTTTGTGCCATTGGGCATAGCGCCAACAAGAGTAAAATCTGGAAACTGGCTGAAATGGATGCCGACCATGTAACCGCCTGGAGCAAGGGCGGGGCCACTGCGCCCGGCAATTGCCAGATGCTGTGCAAAACCCACAACCGGGCCAAAGGGAACCGGTAGGGCGCCTGAGCTGTTAAACTTTCCATTGCGAGCGGCAGCAAAACAACCCCATAGTTTACAAGGCGCATAGGGCTAGCTACGGAGTGGTGCCCACCTCAATTAGTAATAACAGAAGTTGTTAATATTATATAAGAAACTACAAATATTTTACAAGTGTATCAATTGTGTTCCTAAACAAAGCAGGAACCTTACCTTCCAATACTTCATTAAAGGTTATTGTTTGCATGCCTTGAGCATCCATTATTAAACAGTAATTAGGATCAACCTTATATTTATCCTTATACACTTCAACTAAGTAAGTGTACAAGGCCTCTGAAAAAATTCCAAGATCGCCTGCATTGAAAACTTTTGACCAAACAACAAACCATATACCACCAACAGTTGGCTCTTCCTTGCTTCCATAAGCAAACACATGATTAGGTTGAACTTTCATAGGCAAATCTTTTATTGTCAATAATAAACTTGATTTTTTAAGAAACATTAATTTATCATCAGGATATAAGTTAGCAAAGTTAAAATCCTCAAAATCATGAAGTATTTTAAGGTTTCGTTCATATTGTTGTTTGATTTTCTTGTTACCTGAAGCCTCATATAAAGGTGTAACTTTGTCAATTTTCTCTCTAATACATGTATTATCATTATTTTTGAAAGCGCTACTTATTGCGCTTAAACTTCTTGCCCAATAGTTGCCACCATTGTTATCTGTTTTAGGCTCTTTGGGGATTTTTAGCTTATTTACAAAGTTTTTGCGTTGGTCATCGGAGTATCTCCTGAACTCCGCTAATTTTTTTATGGATATTTGATTAATCATATAATAACATTGTTAGATTAAATATTTGTCTAATATACAAAAAAAACTAATTTAATTAGCATTGTGCTTATGGTTAGCTGTCACTCTTGCCAGTGCCAGCTTGCAGCCCGTAACTTTCAT
>CAXTCH010000372.1:0-3874 GCA_964241945.1 uncultured Mucilaginibacter sp. | reverse complement strand
AGGTGTTTTTTGGAATAGGGTTCAGGCCGAATTGCAGCAATACTTTGATCAGGCGCAGCTAAGGACTAATTGGGTACTTACTGAAGAATTTCTCAAACCTACAGATGCTATTGATGCCTTGCTTGAGCCTTTTATGGGCACCTACAATTCTGTCTGGGGTACCCGGTGCACGCTTTCCCTTCAAGATTATTATGATATGGAAGCACTTATGCAGCGCCGTCCTGATGATGCCTTTGACGTTAATATAATTATCGGACCGGGTGCCGCTTTAGCCGGCTGGAATGCGCCACTAATTTATATAGACCTGCCTAAAAACGAGCTTCAGTTCAGGATGCGGGCAGGGTCAATTACCAACCTGGGCAGCCATTCTGCCTTTGAGCCCTTTTACATGTATAAGCGCTTTTATTTTGTAGACTGGGTGCTGCTGAGTAGCCACAAAAAAACATTACTTAATCGTATTGATGTTATAGCAGACGGGCAATGGGCTGATCATCTCAACTGGATGCCGGGCAGTACGCTTAGGCAAGGCTTGGTGCAAATGAGCAGCAGCGTGATTCGTGTGCGCCCTTGGTTCGAGCCTGGTGCTTGGGGCGGGCAATGGATCAAGTCGCATATTAAAGGCATCAGTACTGATGTAATTAATTATGCCTGGTCCTTTGAATTGATTGTTCCGGAAAACGGCTTGCTTTTCGAGAGTGATGGCTGGGTTTTAGAGGTTTCTTTTGATATGTTGATGTTTCAGCATAGCGAAGAGCTGCTGGGATCACACGCTGCTACTTTTGGAGATGAATTCCCGATCCGCTTCGACTTTCTCGATACCGTAGATGGGGGCAATCTATCCATTCAATGCCATCCGCACCTTCCTTATATTCAGAAAAACTTTGGTGAAAGCATTACTCAGGATGAAACTTATTACATCCTTGACTGCAAGCCTGAGGCCCGTGTATTCTTAGGTTTTCAGGATTCTATTCAACCGGATGAATTTAGAACGGCATTGGAAAAGAGCCAGGAAAAAAGTGAGCCAATTGCTGTAGAAAATTATGTGCAGGCGCATGCCGCAAAAAAGCACGATCTTTTTCTTATTCCCAATGGAACTGTACATAGTGCAGGCACAGGCAACTTGGTGTTAGAAATTAGTGCGACGCCTTACATCTTCACCTTTAAAATGTATGACTGGCTGCGCCTTGACCTGGATGGCAAGCCGCGCCCCATTAACATTGATCATGCCTTTAATAACCTCGATTTCACTCGTAAAGGGGAAAAGGTACAAGAAGAGCTGATTTCAAAGCCTGCCATTATTAGCCAGTCAACCGGTACTGCTATTGTGCATTTGCCTACGCATCCCGAGCATTTTTATGATGTACACCGCCTGGAGTTTGATAAAGAAATTGAAGTACAGCTGCATGGTGGCTGCCATGTAATGATGCTGGTAGAAGGACAGGCAGTTATGCTGGAAACCGCCGCAGGTATCCGGCACAGGTTTGCCTACGCAGAAACCTTTGTAATCCCGGCTGCCGCTGAATCTTATAAACTGACTAACCTGGGTGCTGCTCCTGCAAAAGTTATTAAAGCTTTCTTGAAATAATATGATGAACACCATGATGCCACCGGCAAAAGATGCCGGGGTGAAAAAAAACTACTTGTATCTGGTCTGCCTGGTAGCAGCACTTGGCGGCTTCTTGTTTGGATTTGATACTGCTGTTATTTCAGGAACAGTGAATTTTGTTAAAAATGGTTTTCAACTAAATGCAGTGCAGGAAGGCTGGTTTGTAAGCTGTGCGTTACTGGGCTGCATTATTGGGGTAAGTTTGTCTGGCAAACTCAGCGATAGCTACGGGCGTAAAATAATTCTCATCCTGTCTGCCATATTATTCCTCGTTTCAGCATTAGGCTGTATGGTTTCAGGTTCATTCAGTGAGCTTATCGTTTTTCGTTTAATAGGGGGGCTGGGTATTGGTGTCGCATCCATGGTATCGCCATTGTATATATCAGAGTTTGCACCTTCCCATATGCGGGGAACTATGGTGTCCTTGTATCAGCTTGCGCTCACTATCGGCATCGTAATCGCGTACTTCTCCAATACCTATCTGGTTGGCCATACGGCTGTTCACTTTGCCAACGCTAGTTTGCGGCAAATTTTCTCTGCCGAAGTATGGCGGGCCATGCTGGGTTTGGGAGCTATACCGGCGGGCATTTTTCTGCTTTCTTTGCTGGCAGTACCAGAGTCTCCCCGATGGCTGCTATCGCGCAACCGCAGGCAGGAGGCAAATGTAATTTTAACCAAAATTGACGGTGTAGCAGCAGCCGGGCAAGAAATTGACGCCTTTTATGTAACACAAGAGCATGAGCAAAGTACCTCATTAAAAGAACTGTTCCGGCCGGTATATCGTCGTCCATTCTGGATAGGGCTTCTTTTGCCATTCTTCTCACAGGTGTGTGGAATAAATGCGGTTATTTATTACGGTCCTAAAATTTTAGAGCAAGCGGGTTTCACCCTCGGCAATGCTTTAGGTGGGCAGGTAACCATCGGACTGGTCAATGTGGTATTTACACTGGTTGCCATTTTTATAGTAGACCGCTGGGGACGGCGGCCGTTATTATTTGCCGGTGTGGGCGGTGCTGTAATAGCACTTATACTTATCGGTGTGCTGTTTAAGCTTAATGTAATTGCCGGCCCATGGATACTGATCGGTATTCTGGCCTTTATTGCCTGTTTTGCTTTCTCCTTCGGCCCGGTATGCTGGGTGGTTATCGGAGAAATATTTCCAAATGCAGTCAGAGGCCAGGCAATGTCTATAGCTACGCTTTCTTTATGGGTCGGTAATTTTTTGGTAGGACAACTAACGCCCGCTCTTTTAGAAAACTTTGGCCCCGCCTGGACATTCTGGATTTTCGCCGCTTGCTGCTCTCCGGCGTTCTGGCTAACCTGGAAAGTAATTCCTGAAACGAAAGGCCAGTCTTTAGAAAGCATTGAAGCTTACTGGACAGAATCTTACAAACCATTGCTTAACTCTTCATCAGCCGCCGGCCAGAAAAGGTAGCTGTCAGACTTATAATCTTAACCGAGTCCCTTACTGATAAACCAATTAAAACCAATTCCATGAGATTAAAAATTTTACGCAAATCAAAAAAAGTGGGATGGCCCGTACATCGGGTAACCTTTTCAGCGCTGCTGCCTGCGGCTCTGCTTCTATGGAGTTCCCCGGTAACTATGGCTGCAATACCCAGGCCTGAGTTTATGTTTCTTAAAAATGCCGCAAACATTCTTGTAACCGGACAGGTGAAAGATGACCAGGGACAGCCTTTGCCCGGTGTTACCGTAAAGCTGGCCAACACCCAATTAGCTACCGTGACAGACGTTAACGGTAATTACCGGCTTTCAGTTCCTGATGCAAACGCCGGCAGTTCTTTAATTTTTTCGTTTATTGGCTTTACCACCCAAACTGTTCCTATTAACGGGCAGACACAAATCAACATCAGCTTAAAAACAGATGAAGCAAAAGCGCTGAATGAAGTGGTGGTAGTAGGCTATGGTACGCAAAGGCGTGCAACATTAAACAGTGCTATCAACACGGTTGGCGCTAAAGACATCAATGATAAGCCGGTATTAAATCCGGTTCAGGCATTGCAAGGTGAATCGCCAAACTTGATTATTCAACAAAACACACTGGATCCCGGAAGCAATGTCAGTATCAACATCCGTGGTGTTGCCACCACCGGAAACAACGATCCATTGCTGGTTATTGACGGTATTGTATCGCAGTCGGTAAATGACCTGAACCTCATTAACCCCAATGACATTGCAAGTGTTACGGTATTGAAAGATGCAGGCTCAGCTGCTATCTACGGTTCCCGTGGTGCCAATGGGGTGCTC
>CAXTCH010000371.1:1592-3878 GCA_964241945.1 uncultured Mucilaginibacter sp. | reverse complement strand
TTCATACATTAGGGTATTATGCAGTGTCTTTAAATCATCATTAGTAGCCGGGGTGTTGGGGTTGATGTACAGGTAAGCCTGCAGGCGTTCCCACACGGTAGCAACAAACCATTTACTGAACCAGTTGCCATCACTCTGTAAATCGCCCTGGTGGCCATGCGTAATATAAATATTTATCTCCTGGTCGCTGTCAGCCTTTAAAATCAATCCTTCATAAATCTTTACTTCCTGGCCATAAATATCTTTGAGGGTGAAAGAAGCCAGCGGGTCATTTCCCCAGTACAGGTCATGGTTTCCAAATATCTTAATAAAGGCGCCGCGCTGTAAAAACAGCTTTTCGGCTTCAAAGGTATTCCTGTTGTGTTGCCTCACAGCATCCAGGTGGTTTTTCCACAATTCTTCACTGTCGCCCAGGCAAATCAGGGTAAATCCTTGCTGGTTATAATACGCGAGTGCTTGCAGATAATTCTGCTCGGCCAGTGCAAAATCATCCGCATCATTACGTGCGCCTTTATGCTGGTCGGATAAAATGATAAACTTGTCCGTCCCCGCGTCAAACGGTATAATGATGCCCTGTTTTGCCTTGTGCTGTTTAATCTGCGCATATAGCTGACTCAAGGCTGCAAACACCCGGCCTTTATCCGGCCGTGAAGAAAACCGGTTGGCCAAAGTAACAATGGATTTGGTTAGCAAGCGTTGAAGGAAGCGGCGCATTATCCCCATCAACATTTAAATAGGGTCATTGTGTGAATTGATTATAAATCTCACCTATGAAATTTAGCAATTTTGCCATTGTTTAACGCTAATATATTTAGCAAATTTGCTTTATGGCGTTTGAGGCAAATCAGGAGTTTTTTAAAGGGCGCGGGGCACAGGTAAATACGCACAATAAGTTTATCAAAAACCAGTACGTGCTGCAGCACCTGGAGGGTTTGGATGAACCAATGCTCAAAAACTCTAAAACGCAATTGTATGAGGAAACGCCAAAAACTATTGTCAGTAAATCCAACAGTCCGGATATCAGCCATACCGATTCGATAAACCCTTACCAGGGCTGCGAGCATGGCTGCATTTACTGCTATGCACGCAACAGCCATGAGTATTATGGTTTCAGCGCAGGATTAGATTTTGAGCGGAAAATTATTGTAAAGCGCAATGCACCCGAGTTACTGGAAGAATATTTTAACAAGCGCAAATACAAGCCGGCCCCTATTGTATTGTCCGGCAATACCGATTGCTACCAGCCTGTGGAGCGCGAACTGGAACTGACCCGCAAAATGCTTAAGCTGTTTTTGCAGTACAGGCATCCGGTAAGTATCATTACCAAGAACAATCTGATTTTACGCGATCTGGATCTGTTGGTTGAATTGGCACAGCATCAACTTATCCATGTCAACATCTCTATTACCACGCTGGATGAACAGCTGCGCCAAAAGCTGGAGCCGCGTACAGTTACCTCGAGCGGGCGACTTACGGTAATTCAGAAACTATCTGAAAAAAATATCCCCGTGCGGGTGATGACGGCCCCGATCATTCCGGGATTGAACAGCAACGAAGTGCCTGCCATTATTAAGGCAGCAGCCAACCGGGGTGCGGTAGATGCCGGCTTTACTATGGTACGGCTCAATGGCAGCATAGCCGACTTGTTTACCGATTGGATATACAAAACCTTTCCGGACCGGGCTGAAAAAGTGCTGAACCTGATCAAAGAATGCCACGACGGTAATTTGAACGACAGCGAATTTGGCCGCCGCATGACAGGTGACGGCCAGGTTGCCGAATCTATCCACCAGCTTTACCGCGTGGCCTGTAGTAAATATTTGGAAGGTCGGGAGATGCCCAAATATGACCTTTCGCAATTTACGCCCAAAAAAGGCAGGCAAACTTCACTGTTTTAAGCCTCCTGGCATTTTAATGTTTTAAACGCTTAAGCGCCAGCTTTGCTTTTTGTATATAACTGGCGGTGATGGTATTGCTTTTAAAAGAGGTAGCAGTAGTAATATAATAATTCATTGCCTTGCCGGTTTCTCTGCGCCGCTCATAAATAACGCCCATTCTTAAAGCGGCGGCCGGCGCAAAATAGTAACCGGTATGCTGCCCTGAATTTAAAGCCTGCTGGTAGTTACTCAACGCTTCTTCGTCTTTTTGCAGCGCTTCATTGATACGGCCAAGGCGGTAAGCGTATTCTATCCGGTCATGTGCGGTAGTAAAACCGGCTGCCGTTTTTCCGTTCAGTATAGCCAAAGCTTTGTTATATAAACCACCATCATAATACAAGCGGGCCTG
>CAXTCH010000371.1:0-1492 GCA_964241945.1 uncultured Mucilaginibacter sp. | reverse complement strand
GTTTAACCGGGCAAGGCCCTGCAGGTAGTCCAGGTAAGGATAGGGTTGATATTCCGCACTTGCAGGTCTATCCTGTAAAAAGTTAATCGCTTCTGTGCTATGCCCTGTGCGCAGCGCCGAATGTCCCTTGATGTAGCTTTTCAACGGGCTGCTGTCCAGGCGGATGGTATATTGCAGCATTTTGCTATACGCTGCCGGATCATTCAGCACATCGCCTTGTATGTAAGTTAAGTAAAAGACCAATTCATCATTGTACATGGCATACCCCGATTGGGGTAACTGTACCGTTAAATTTAGCAGCAAACTGACGCCTGTTGCAGTACTGCCTTTTATGCCCAAAAAGCCCAGTACGCTTTTCAGCGGACCGTCAGGTAAAACATCCAGCAGGATATTGACCACGCCGAGCGGAATATTATCAGGCAGAAAACCGGGGAACTTTTGCTGATTGGTTTGCAGTTGCCGGTAGGCTTTGTTAATGCAAAAACCGGCGGTGGTGTACTCCCCGAATCTGCTATGCAGCAAGGCCCACTGCAGGTTAATTTCGGCGCGGGCAAAATTGTAATAGGGCGAAGATTGGTCTTCATCATCTAAGGCATCCAGCCGGCTGGAGCGGCGGTCTTTCAAACGGTCAAACTCGGCTTTGTTCTCAGTAGTCAGTATTTTAAAATAATCGTAATAATTGTCCAGTAATAAGGTGATACCATTTTTAGGGTGCAGCGCCTTTTCGCGGTCGAGCAGTACGCGGGCGGCAGGCAATTTGAGGCTGATGATGTTTGTGTAGGCCTGTATACAATTGGCATTATAATCAAAATTGGCAAACGCGGTTTGGGAGGCAACAAGAAAAAGAAACAGCAGAAATTTACGCATAATAAAAAAGGCGCCTTTATTAAAAGACGCCTTTATATATTTTTACGGGAGTAGCTGATTATGAAACCTGCTCTTCTTCGAGCGCCATTTGTTCATCAACCAAAATGCGGCCGCAATGTTCGCACACAATAATTTTTTTGCGCTGGCGGATATCAGCCTGGCGCTGCGGCGGAATTTGATTAAAGCAACCTGAACATGAATCGCGCTGAATGGTTACCACTGCCAGGCCGTTTTTAGCATTGTTGCGCAAACGGTTATAGGCAGTCAGCAAACGCTCTTCAATACCGCTGCTGGCTTGCGATGCCTGGGTATTCAAATCTTCTTCTTCTTTCTGAGTTTCGGAAGTGATGGTATTCAGTTCTTCTTTTTTAATATCCAGGTCGTTTTTACGGCCATCCAATTCGGCTTGCGCTTTTTCATAAATCTGAGTTTTGGTGGCAATTTCGTAACCAAATTCTCTGATCTTCTTTTCGCTTACCTGAATATCCAAACCCTGAATTTCAACTTCTTTAGAAATTGCATCGTATTCACGGTTATTTTTTACCTCATTCAGCTGCCCTTCATATTTTTTGATGTTGTTCTGCGCTTCCTTAATCAGGTTTTTGCGGGTTACGATATCATCTTC
>CAXTCH010000370.1:0-3883 GCA_964241945.1 uncultured Mucilaginibacter sp. | reverse complement strand
TTACCCGAACCCGATTGTGGGTAAACAGGTAAATATGAATTTTAACGCCCTGCCTAAGGGGTTGTATACCGTAACACTGTCAAACGCTATGGGGCGCGTGGTGCAAAAGAAAGTAGTATCGTACAACGGTGATGCGCAAAGCCAATCTTTGCAGGCCGATTATAGCACCGGGGTATATGTAATTAACATACAATCCGGTAACTTTACGCAAACGGCAGAGGTTTCCATACCTTAAACACAAGTTTATAATGAATACAATGCGTATGAAAAAAGGAATTAATTATCTGGCAGTAACCGGCTTCTGCATCTTGTTAATATTGCTGATGCCGGTGTTAAGCAATGCACAACCTTCTGATCCCGGGGGCGACCCTTTTAACGGGGATGCTACGCCGATTAACAGCAATATTGCGGTAGTGATGGTGCTGGCTTTTGCCTATGGCGTGTACCGGATTGTAAGTTTGAAGAAAGCCAAAAGTGCTGACCGGGGCCATCGATAAAATACGAAATTTAGCCGGGGAGGTTCCGCGCGAAGCCCGGCTGTTTTTACTCAAAGGTATAGTATTACTTTTGGGATGGAACCTGCTGTACAGCTTCGTGCTGGAACCTCATCATCTCATTGATCCGCTGCTGACCAAAATTACAGGAGCAGGCACCTATGCACTAACCCGGCAGTTATTTGCCGGGCATTGGGTGCGTATGGTTCCCGGCATTAATCAATTGGGTTTCGGCGAAGCCATTCAGTTAGACCATCAGCCTACCATCATCATTTTCAGCGGGTGTAACGGGCTGGAGTTGTTTGTGCTGTATGCAGGGTTCATCTGCTGCATTCCCATCAGTTTTAAGCGGATGGTTATTTTCATTTTTTCCGGCGTTGCTTTAATTTATGTGTTAAACGTTATTCGCTGTACGGCGCTGGTGTACTTAAAGTATCACCATTTTAAATCGTTCGATATTGCGCATCACTACATCTTTCAGTATACCGTTTACCTGATTATCTTTTTAATTTGGGAGCGCTATTTCAAAACGCTTAAAGCCAGCCATGAACCAGCGGAAGCGTGAAATGATAACTGCGGTAGCCTTAGGGGTTATTGCCTATACTTCCAGTTATTTTTTGTACGAGCCGGGTACCCCGGGCATTGATCCGAAGCAGGGGATGGGCTTATTTTTGCGCGGTGTAAGTTTAGCTGGTATTTTCCTGATAGGGTATATAGGCCTGTTGCACCACGAGGCCAAATGGGTAAAGTTTGTTTGGGTGCTGCTCCATTTGCTGCTGGCAGGGGTAATGCTGATCAACAAATTAGCCGTGTGGCTGTTTCATCAGCCGCTGGTGTCCGGCGCCATTCAAAGTCCTTTCGAAACCTTTCTGGTATTTTTGCTGGTGGCTTACCTGCCCCGGTGGCTTAAATTATATCATAAGCCTTCCGTTTAAAACCCGCTGTTATAATAAGGCCATGCAAAGGCGCGTGCATACACAGCATCCGGTTCTGTAGCATCTTTATGGCAAAACCGGTTTTATGCCTTCCGCTTTGTATATTGCCGCCTTTATTACCGAACTCACTATGCGTATTCCATCCGTTTGCCTGCTATTATTACTGGGCACCTCTGCGCTTACCATGCAGGCTCAGCGCCGCGGCCGCCGCTTAAATGCGGCTAATGATACCATTACTTCTGAATATCAGCCTCATGAATTATTCTCGCCCGGGTTTTATACGGAAAAGGGCAACGAGTTTCATTCGGCAAACGGCCAACCGGGCGCCAGGTACTGGAGCAACCGGGCAGATTACACCCTGAAAGCCACACTGGATACCACGCACAAAACGTTAAGCGCTACCGAAAACATAGTGTATACCAACAATAGTCCGGATGCACTGAGCTATTTATGGATTCAGTTAGACCAAAATACCTATAAGGCGGATGCCCGGTCCAATTATTTTACCGGTATGCAGGCGCAGCAGCATACTACCGGTTATCAGCTGGATGATGTACAAATTATTCAAAACGGCAAGCATTACAAAGCCGGTTACATCATTACCGATACCCGTATGCAAATCCGGCTGCCACAGGCGGTGGCTGCGCATGGCGGTAAAATAACGGTAGCTATGGTTTATCACTATAACATTCCGGGCACATTTGGTAACCGTACCGATTATAACAGCACCAAAAACGGTAAAATTTATGAAATAGCCCAATGGTACCCCCGCATGTGCGTGTATGACGACAGCAGGGGATGGGATACTTTACCTTTTTTGGGCAGCGGCGAATTTTATCTGGATTACGGGGATGTAGACTATTCGGTAACCTTACCGGCCGGCATGATTGTAGCCGGTTCGGGCGAGTTGGTGAACCCGAATGAAGTATTGACACCGCAGCAGTTAAGCCGGTTAAATGCAGCCCGCAACAGCGACAAAACCGTAATGATACGTACACTGGAGGAGGTGAAGCAGGAAACGGCTCATCCGGCCAGGAAAGGTACGGCTACCTGGCACTTTAAAATGCTGAACACCCGCGATGTAGCTTTCGGCGCTTCGAACGCCTACGTGTGGGATGCCGCGCGGATTAATTTGCCCGGCGGTAAAAAGGCATTGTCGATGTCGGTATATCCTGAAGAAAGCGCCGGCGCTGATGCCTGGGGGCGGTCGACCGAGTTTTTAAAAGCTTCGGTAGAGTATTTTTCAGAGAAATGGTTTGTATATCCTTATCCGGTGGCCATCAATGAGGCGGGTACAGCCGGCGGTATGGAATATCCCGGAATTTTATTTGACGGCATAGGCGACAAAGGTTACGACTTGTTTTCGGTAACCGCGCATGAAATAGGTCACAATTGGTTCCCGATGATTGTAGGGTCGGATGAGCGCCGTTTTGCTTTTATGGATGAAGGCTTTAATACCTTTATTGATATTTATGCCAATGATGTGTTTAACAAAGGTGAATATGCGCCTAAACGCGACGGTGAGTATGCGCCAAAAGGCGGTAATCCTGCCGATGAGATTCTTCCGACCATAGCCGACCCGAATGCTCCCGCCATCATGACGGCGGCGGATGCGGTGTCTGAGCGTTACCGGCACCCTATTGAATATTATAAGCCGGCATTCGGACTGGTACTGCTGCGCGAGCAGATTTTGGGTAAAGACCGCTTTGATTATGCTTTTCGTAACTATATACATCAATGGGCTTACAAGCATCCGCAGCCTGACGATTTTTTCCGCAGTATGGACAATGGCGCCGGGGAAGACTTATCGTGGTTTTGGAAGGAATGGTTTTACAATAACTGGGAATTGGATATCGCGTTGATTGATGCCAGATATGTAAACGGTGATCCTAAAAAGGGAATACTGGTTACTGTGGCCAACAAGCAGAAAGCCGCCATGCCTTTTATCATCGAGGTGAAATTAAAAGGCGGAGGTACTTACCGTATGCATTTGCCTGTAGAAACCTGGCTGCAGAATAAAGCGGTTACGTTCACGGTGCCTACCACGCAGGAAGCAGAAAGCATAAAGGCAGACCCGGATAATGCTTTGCCGGATATCAATCGGAAAAATAATGAGATACCGGTTAAATAAGCGTTCAAGGATAAGAGGCCGAGAACATCTTTATTACAAACCCATAGCTATGATCAGGTTTCATCTTTTTTGAAAAACTGTTCACTTCGTAATTTTTATTTATTAATTAAACCCGCTACTTTAGTAGCCTACCTGTTTTATAATATATGTTAGCCGATCAGCTAAAAGTCGCTACCGAAACCAACCATCAGCAACTGGAAAAACAGCTGGTGATCAAAATGAAAGCCATCCGGTCGAACCAGGAATATGTAAACCTGCTGCAGTTGTTTTATACCTATTTTGGCGGCCTGGAGCAAGAGATTAATCAATACATAGGTGATAAC
>CAXTCH010000369.1:0-3893 GCA_964241945.1 uncultured Mucilaginibacter sp. | reverse complement strand
TCGGGATAGCCATTAATAATTATATCCTGTTAAATAAACCTGCTAAAAAGGCCCGTTCACGCGAAACTTTGCTGGCGAGGTATATTTTTTTCAATCACCCGCTGTTCAGGAATTACCGGGATCGGTTAATTGAAGTGCCCGAAACCATTCAGCATTTTTTGCGGCCCGGTGACGATTTGGAAGGGCGCACTACCATTGAAGGCGGTGATGTAATGGTGGTAAGCAGTAACCATGTACTAATTGGCTGCAGCGAACGCACGTCAGTAAGTGGGGCTAACGAAGCCATTAAAGCTTTGTTTAAAAATAAAGTGGTTGAAAAGGTAACCGTCATCAAAATTCCGCACAAGCGGGATTACATGCATATAGACACTTTATTTACCCAGGTGAAACGCAATGTTTGGGTGATGCTGGGTTCACTGGCGGTGGCTAATGCTCCTATTCCTGCTGATGAACCTATTGCCTGGTTTGCCGACAAGAAGCAAAAAAATACATTGGAAATTGTTCAGTTTTTTCAGGATGGCTCACAGCCCCGGCTCTTTAACAGTTTGGAGGATTTGTTGAGCGATATCAGTTTGAATGATTTGAACAGCAAAGAAAAAACCCGCTTTATTTATTCGGGCAATAACAAATTTCCGTTCGACTCCCGTGAGCAATGGACAGATTCCTGTAACCTGCTGGCTTTAAAAGAAGGTGTGGTTTTAGGGTACGACCGGAACGATATGACTGTTCAGGCATTTGAAGAGAATGGCTTTGCCTCAATTAAAGTAGCCGAGCTGCTGCAAAAATTTGAAAGTGGTGAACTTCATCCTGATGTGATGCAGGACACCCTTATATTGATGCCCTCGGCTGAACTTTCGCGGGCACGAGGCGGATTTCATTGCATGAGCTTACCGCTGCTCAGAGATGAAATATGATATAATTTAATTCACACACACATCCTGTTTCAATTAAAAAAATTATAGTTATTCAATCTCTTACATCAAAAATTATTCTATGGCATCCACCTCACATATATTAATGATCAGACCGGCTGCTTTCGGGTTTAATGAGCAAACAGCCGGCAGTAATGCTTTTCAATCAAAAAATTACCAAAACGAACAGGTACAGCAGAAAGCCTTGCAGGAATTTGATGCGATGGTGCGGGTACTCCGTTCGCATGGTGTGGATGTAATTGTACTCGACGATACTGAGGAACCCGTAAAGCCGGATGCCGTTTTCCCGAATAACTGGGTAAGCTTTCATGAAAACGGCGACGTATTGCTTTATCCTATGCAGGCGGAAAACCGCAGGATGGAACGCCGCGAAGATGTAATCCGTAAATTGGAAGACCGCTTTAAAGTGAAACATATTTTAGACTTAAGCCGGTTCGAATTGCAAAATAAATATCTGGAAGGCACGGGCAGTATGGTGCTGGACCATGAAAATAAAGTGGTTTATGCCTGCCTTTCACCACGTACCAACGGCGACGTATTACAGGAATTTTGTCTGTATACCGGCTATCAGCCTGTTTTATTTACTGCTACCGATGATCAGCAGCAAGCTATTTATCACACCAACGTTTTGATGTGTATAGGCAGCACTTATGCGGTAATTTGCCTGGAAGCTATAAACGATGATACAGAATGCCAAAGAGTTACTGATTCACTGAACAAAACGGGAAAAGAAGTTGTCACAATTACCCTTGAACAGGTGAAGCACTTTGCCGGAAATATGCTGGAAGTTTGCAGCAGAGAGGGTAACTGCTTGCTTGTAATGTCAGAACAGGCTTATCGGGCACTCACTGATGAGCAAATAGAGGCGATAAGTAAACATGCGGAATTAATCTATACGCCCCTTAATACCATTGAAACCAGCGGTGGCGGAAGTGCACGTTGTATGATGGCTGAAGTGTATTTGCCTGACCTTGGCAACGCTGAAATTTGAAGTCCGCCTCTAAAAAAATTAACGACTGAATTACATGGTTTTAACAATCATTCAACGCTATCATCACCAACGGTTAATAATTACATTACGGCGATAAAAATGTGGAAAAACTATAGGATTTTTCTACTTAAAAAATTACATTTTTGCGAAAAATTAAAGAATGCAGAGCTACCAAGAATTTCTGGATCTGAGCGTGGGTTTTCCTCAAGAAGGTTTTGAGATCATAGACGACGAGTTATATTTTCATGACCTCAATTTAATGGAGATGATCGAAACGTATGGCACTCCCCTGCGTTTTACTTATTTGCCCATTGTTTCCAAAAAAATTCAGCAAGCCAAACTGTTGTTTCAGCAGGCTATTATAAAAAATAATTATCGCGGTTCTTATAAATACTGTTATTGTACCAAAAGCTCGCATTTTAAACACATTGTTGAAGAAGCGCTGAAAAACGATATCCACCTGGAAACATCGTCGGCTTTTGATATGCCGATGATTGACGCACTGGAAAAAAAAGGTGTGTTAAACAAGGAGATGACCGTAATTTGTAATGGCTTTAAAACTTATCAGTACAAGCAGTACATCATAGACATGCTGCATGACGGCTTTTCGAACATTATCCCGGTACTGGACAATAAGGAAGAGTTTAACATGTATGATGATGAAATTGAGATGGATACTCCTTGTAACCTGGGCATTCGCATTGCGTCTGAAGAGCAACCTGATTCACAATTTTATACGTCACGCTTAGGTGTACGTTCGGAAGATGTAATTGATTTTTACCTTAACAAAATTCAGGATAACCCTAACTTTAGGGTAAAGCTGTTACATTTCTTTATCAACTCCGGTATTTCGGATACGCCTTATTACTGGAATGAGTTAGAAAAGTATGTAACGCTGTACTGTAAATTTAAAAAAGTAAATCCCGAATTAGATACGCTCGACATCGGCGGCGGTATGCCTTTCAAAGATTCGTTGGTGTTTGATTTTGATTATGAATACATGATCAATGAAATTGTAAGCCGTATCAAGGAAATTTGTGCGGAATACGATGTTATTGAACCGGATATCATTACTGAATTCGGCAAATATACCGTAGCCGAGGCTTCAGGAATTTTATATAAGGTTTTGGGCCGCAAGCAGCAAAATGACCGTGAGCGCTGGCTGATGCTGGATGGCTCGTTCATTACCAATTTGCCGGATGTATGGGCGCTGAACCAAAAATACATCTTGCTGCCAATCAATAACTGGGACGCAGAGTACGAACGTGTGAACTTGGGCGGTATTACCTGCGACGGGCAGGACTATTATAATCAGGAAGCGCACATGAACAGTGTATATATGCCAAAGACCCGTAAGGTACAATATCTCGGTTTCTTCAATACTGGCGCCTACCAGGAAGTACTAAGCGGTTATGGCGGTATTCATCACTGCCTGCTGCCATCGCCTAAGCATGTAATTATCCGCCGTAACCGCGACGAGACGTTTAACTTCGAAGTATTCGGTGAAGAACAGAACAGTAAGCAGGTCTTAAAAATTTTAGGCTATAGTACTACCTGATTAAGCTGGCCTTACCATATTATAAAGCCCATTCCTCCCGGTGTTTTCGTAATCGAGATGCCAGTTCCGGATGGGCTTTTTCATTTCTGTTGTTTTAAACAATTGCAGGTTTTTGCTATTGTATCATCATGGTACTCAGTTATAAACTTATACTTTCTTCGGTCTTAGTAATAGCATACGCTTATTTTCAGGAATCTGCTGTTCAGCAACCGGCCGACAGCATTTATCAGTACAAAAAAGCTACTTATGCCGGAACAGGAAAATATTACATGGGTCGCGAAATTGCCCAGGTAATGAGTTTTGAAGGCGCAGACTGGCTGGAGCGTAACACCCGCCAGCAGGAAGAGAATACAGCTAAAGCTATAGCTGAATTGCCTGTTACAGCACATAGCGTAGTGGCTGATATCGGAGC
>CAXTCH010000368.1:0-3920 GCA_964241945.1 uncultured Mucilaginibacter sp. | reverse complement strand
CGGCGGCTTAATCAAATGGAAGGATGTCATAGGCATACGCACGCTGGTTATTCACAGGCAGAAGCTAATTATGGTAGATGTCAGTGACCCTGAACTATATCTGGAACGTGCAGCGAGCAGCTTCAGGAAGAAGATGATGAGGCTTAATTATAAACTGTATGGCACTATGATAAGCTTGTCCGCTAATGGCTTACAATGCTCTTATGATGAGCTATACCAGCTTTTAACGCTGAACTGGGAGCATTATTCCAATGTTAACGATGGCTCAAACATTCTAAATTGATGCCAAAAGGTATTCTGGCTATTGGCTACTATCCTGATATGTAGAAGTCTTTAATGGATGTGCCGGAAGCAATTAAAAGTTTGAGTACAGGTATAACGTAATCAATTAATGGATATTTGAATGTATGTGCAAGCCCAATAAATTGAATTTTTATGACATCGAAGTTTGTTCAGCAATAATCCAAGTTATGTGTTTTGGGACTAAAATTGTTAATTTACCAACCGGCTGTACGGTTTGCACATAGTTTGCACAGATGCATACAGAAGGTTCAAGATATGCTGTTAGAAGCTGGAAAAGATAAAGGGTATGTAGTTTCTAAGCAGACGCCGTTAACTGCTTACACGCCATGGAACGTGACCAGTCCGCGATGAATTTGAAGAGCGACTACCTTTTCAATTTGGCTTACTTGATTGAATATCTTTTAATAAACGTTATGAATAATCATCTTTTAGATATAAAAAAATAGTTTTTGGCAATTATTTCAGCACAAATAGCAACTGCCAACGCCGTGTTATGATATAAATAATTGCAGGAGTATAAAAGCTTGTTTTCTATCCGTCGAAGCAGGTGCGGCCGCTTGCTGCATTGCATCACGCACTCCCGCGCTATATTCCATTGCGCAAGCCACCCCAGCTGCTGGACGCAGGCCTGAAGTTCGTTACACTCACAACAACTCTGCTTTATAGAAAAATCCAACGCATGGCACCGCAGCCACAAAGGTTACACCGCAGGAAAGCTGTCAAAGCAATACAAGCGGATTGGTAATTAGCTTTTGAACGGCCAGCCCGTCCTTGACGGCTTTCCTGTGAAGGTGCTGTAAAAGATAAGCTCTCAGGGCGGAAGGAACATGCCAATAGTGCGTTTGGCTCTCACCCAAAACGCACCTAATACCGCAGCCTAATCAGCTCAATTGAAACGGAGCTATTGCGAATGTGCTGAATTATAATCGTTTGGCAATTTGCATATCCACAAGCTGCATACTTTCCTATATTAATGGTGTTTTATTCTTTGTTTATCAGCGTTTGGTTAACCTAAATCGATGAAAAACCAGATTCCGTCTATATGAAACCGTCAACGGTCGATTACCTGAATTGACTTCAATTAATTGTGTTTCCTTTGAAACATCAAATCTCAGTTATGAAGCGGTCTTCACTTTTGGCAATCTTATTAACCATTTTTATTCAAAAAGTCAGCGCTCAGTTGCCAGGCCCACCTTCAGCTGGGGGAAATGGCCTTACCGGTCGTATTTCGGGTAAAGTGATTGATTCCTTAAGCAAAAAACCGTTGGATTATGCAACAGTAAGTCTCTTTGCGGGAGAAAGTAAAAGCCCGCTGACTGGGGCGCTGACAGATAGCAAGGGAAACTTCAAATTTGATAATGTTCATCCTGGTACCTACCGCTTATCAGTTAGTTTTGTAGGCTATCCTCCTAAAAACATCACCAAAGTAACAACTACGCCGGGAAAGCCTGATGCTAACCTCGGCAATATCATCTTGGCACCAGGGCAGCGTACCTTAAAAGCTGTTCAGGTGGTCGGTCAGGCTTCACTGGTAGAGAATCGAATTGACAAGATGGTGTATAATGTTGAGAAAGATATTACGGCTTCAGGTGGTACAGCAACAGATGTGCTGGGCAAGGTGCCGATGGTATCCGTAGATTTAAATGGCAATGTTTCCGTAAGGGGCGATCAGAATGTGCGCCTGCTTATCAACGGTAAACCCACCGGGTCTTCTGCTGCCAGCCTTTCAGACGTGTTACGCTCCATACCTGCTGACCAAATCAAGAATATCGAGGTAATCACTAACCCTTCCGCTAAATATGATGCAGAGGGCTCGGCCGGTATAATCAACATTGTTACGAAGACTAAAAATGTATCGGGCTTCAGCGGCTCAATTAATGGTGGCGTTGGTACGCGGCAGAATAATGGCAATGTTAACCTGAATTATAATCAAGGCCGCTTTCACGCCTCGGCTAACCTTGGTGGATTTTTAAGCTGGCCACAAACAACAACTACTGATTTTGAGCAGCGCATTCAAAATGATTCTATTAATACGACAACTTCTACGCACGGTGTAAGCCGGTCTAAACGGCATGCTGTTAATAGTTCTATCAATGCCGGGTATGATTTTAATGCCTACAACAGCATTAATACTTCTTTCCGGTATATGAAGTTTGAGTTTACCAATGATGGTACATCCACTACACAATCAGCGACGCCTTATTCCTATTCCTCTAACGGCCTCAATTCATTTGGAAACTTTGATTGGAGCGCTGATTATACGCATAAATTCAATGACCAAGGTCACGAACTGGACTTTTCAGCGCAGTGGAGCAGAGGTACCGGCACTACAAATTATACCAACATTTATAGTGGTGTATTTAACAGCTTGCGTAATAATATTGATGGAAAGAATAATGAATATACGTTTCAACTTGATTATACGCTCCCGGTGAGTAAAGTTGTAAAATTAGAAGCTGGGGCAAAGGCCATCCTGCGCCGCATTAATAGTACGTCGGATTATTATAGTTATGACCAATCCTCCAACTTCACTTTTAATTCAATTCTATCCAACATGTATGATTATAATCAGAACGTTTATGCTGGATATACAGTCCTGACTTTTACCCTAAAAAATAACTGGTCTATTCTGGCTGGCTTACGTGATGAGCATACCAGTATTAATGCTGACCCTGTTAATGCCTCGCAGGCACTATCTCCATTTAGCCAAGATTATAATACATTTATTCCCAGCCTGACCCTGCAAAAGCAGCTGAAGAATAACAGTACTTTTAAGCTGGTTTATTCCAAACGTATTACGCGCCCCAGCCTGCAGTTTTTGAACCCTTTTGTGAACATGAGCGTACCACAAAGCCAGACCGTAGGTAACCCCGAGTTGAACCCGGAAGTTTCGAATACTTATGAGGTTGACTATAACTCGTTTTTCGGAGCTTCCTCACTAAATGCCTCTTTATATTACCGCCATACCAGCGGTTTAATTGAGGGCATAGCTGAGCCTATTGCAGTTACCGTTAATGGCATCACGCAGGGAGGAACATTAACTCGCTACCAAAATATTGGTAACAATAACTCTATCGGTACTAACTTGTTTGGCAGCCTTGCGCTTTCCAAAAAATTTACACTTACCGGCAATATTAATGCATTTACTTATAAACCAGATCCGGCCGGCATTTTTACAACAACGCAATCGCAAAACGGAACCTATATTCTTTACAACGGTTTTGTTCGCGGAACATTGAATCTACCTAAAGACCTGGTTGCCGAAGCTTTTGGTTTCGGGGGGTCTTCCCGCCGTACAATTCAAGGCGTGAATCCTGCTTTTGCGCTGTATGGCTTTGGTATTCGCAAGCAATTGATGCAAAAGAAGTTGTCTTTAGGCCTCAATGCCACCCAGCCCTTCAAAGACAATAAAGAATTTAAAAGTACAGTGAATAGCCCGGGCCTTTCGCAAACGAATGTTACCTCTATACCCTTCCGGTCATTTGGAATCACCTTCAGTTACAGCTTTGGAAAGTTGACCTTTGGCCGGCCAAACCAGCGGAAGATCAACAATGATGATTTGAAGCAGGGAGAGCAGCAGCAGGGAGGAGGAACAGGCGGCAACTAATGGAAGCGAG
>CAXTCH010000367.1:0-3932 GCA_964241945.1 uncultured Mucilaginibacter sp. | reverse complement strand
CTACAATGTTGACATCCACATGAATAGCTGATGTTTTGTATTGATTTTTTAATCCATACGAAACGAATGTATTGGTACCACGGCCATCTTCATCAATCAGGCGGTACACAAAATTACTTCGTCCCTGAATCATCCCCTGGTTAATCAACTTTTTGAAAGGCTCTTCCTCAATCACCACGTTCAAATCTTTCAAAAACTTGTTCCAGAAACGGCTATACAACAGGTGACCGGTAGCATGCTCGGAACCGCCAATATACAGGTCGACATCTTTCCAGTACTCCACCGCTTGTTTCGATACAAATTCCTCATCATTACGGGCATCCATATAGCGGTACCAATACCAGCTGCTTCCGGCCCAGCCCGGCATGGTGCTTAGTTCGTATTCAAACTCGTTATTGTATTTCCAGCCCTCCGCACGGCCCAATGGTGGTTCGCCGGTTTCGGTAGGCAGGTATTTATCAATTTCGGGCAGTACCAACGGGAGCTGGCTTTCGTCAATCAGGTAAGGTAATTCCACTTTAAAGTAAACCGGTACCGGTTCGCCCCAATAGCGCTGGCGGCCAAAAATGGCATCGCGCATACGGAAGTTGACTTTGGCTTTACCTGCACCTTTTTCTTCCAGTCGGGCAATTATGGCGGCAGTTGCTTCTTTATACGTTAAGCCGTTGGCAAAGCCGGAGTTTACATAACGGCCTTCTTTAGTAGGGTCGGCCTGGGTGTCAATTTGCTGTATATCAATAATTTGCTGAATCGGCAGGTTAAAGTGCTTGGCAAACAAATAATCGCGCTGGTCGCCCGATGGTACGGCCATCACCGCGCCGGTACCATAGCCGGCCAGTACATAATCGGCAATCCATACCGGTATTTTATCACCGTTCAGCGGGTTAAGCACATAGCTGCCGGTAAAGGCGCCCGATACCGTTTTGGTATCTGCCATGCGGTCCAGTTCCGATTTCTTTTTGGTTTGGTCAATATAAGCATCTACCGCAGCTTTTTGCTCAGGCGTGGTTAGCGAAGCTACCAGCTCATGCTCGGGGGCAATTACCAGGAAGGTTACGCCAAAAATAGTATCAACGCGGGTGGTAAAAACTTCAATGTAATTAGCGCTGTTGGTTTCTAAAGGAAACTTTACTGAAGCCCCCACACTCTTGCCAATCCAGTTGCGCTGCATTTCTTTCAGCGGTTCGGGCCAGTCAATGGTATCTAAGCCTTGCAACAGGCGCTCGGCATAAGCGGTGATGCGCATGCTCCATTGCATCATTTTCTTTTGCTCCACCGGATAACCGCCGCGTTCGCTGAACCCGTCTTTTACTTCGTCATTAGCCAGCACCGTTCCCAGGGCCGGGCACCAGTTTACGGTACTTTCGCGCAGATAGGTAAGGCGGTATTTTAACAGTTCGGTTTGCTGTTCCGGGTATGGCATGGTTTTCCACTCATCAGCAGTGAAGGTAAGCGTATCTTCATCGCATACCGCATTGACGCCTCCTGAACCTTGAGCTTCAAAATGTTCAGCCAGTTTGGCTATAGATTCTGCTTTCTCCCGGCTCTTATCGTACCATGAATTGAACAACTGCATGAATATCCATTGCGTCCATTTATAATACTCCGATGAGCTGGTGCGCACCTCTCGGCTCCAGTCGAATGAAAATCCGATTTGATCCAACTGGCGGCGGTAGGTGGCAATGTTCTGTTCTGTAGTTAATGCCGGGTGCTGACCGGTTTGTATGGCGTATTGCTCGGCCGGTAACCCAAACGAATCATAACCCATAGGGTGCAGCACATTGAAACCGCGCAGGCGTTTGTAGCGTGCAAAAATATCAGACGCAATGTAGCCCAGCGGGTGGCCTACATGCAGCCCCGCACCCGAAGGGTAGGGGAACATATCCAGCACATAATATTTAGGTTTGTCAGAATGGTTGTCGGCTTTAAAGGTTTGATGTTCGGCCCAAAACTTCTGCCATTTCTTTTCTATATCTTTGTATTGATAATCCATCCGGTAGGTTTCAATTAAAAAATATGCGAAGGTACGAAAAGCGGCGGTTTTTAAAGTAACCCGGTATAAATAAAGCAGGTTGACACGCTTACTGATTTAAATGCTGCAAATAAATGATATTTTAGCCCCGCAAACCCGCATACCCTGATGAAGTATTTATCTTTAATTATTATTCTTTTTTTAGGCTTAACCGTTCATACTGCGGTTGCTCAAAATCCTATTATTCCAGGCTGGTACGCCGATCCGGAAGGAACGATTTATAATCACCAGTACTGGATATTTCCTACTTATTCAGATAAATATAACAAGCAGGTATTTTTTGACGCCTTTTCTTCAAAGGACCTGCATACCTGGACCAAGCATCCGCATATTTTAGATACTGCCGCCATAAAATGGGCACACCGTGCCATGTGGGCGCCTGCGGTATTGGAGAAAGGCGGCAAATATTATTTGTTTTTTGGCGCTAACGATGTACACCCCGGCGAAGTAGGCGGCATCGGCGTATCGGTTGCCGACAAGCCCGAAGGACCATACCGCGACCTGCTTGGCCGCCCGCTGATTAATGAGGTAAAAAACGGCGCGCAGCCTATTGACCAATTTGTATTTAAAGATACGGATGGTTCTTACTACATGTATTACGGCGGTTGGAGCCATTGCAATGTGGTGAAGCTGAAACCCGATTTTACCGGCATAGAGCCGCTGCCTGACGGAACGCTGTATAAAGAAATTACACCCAATGAATATGTAGAAGGCCCCTGCATGTTTAAAAAGGACGGCAAATACTATTTTATGTGGAGTGAGGGCGGCTGGACAGGTCCGGGCTATCAGGTGGCCTATGCTATTGCTGACTCGCCGTTCGGACCATTCAAGCGTTTGGGCGTGATATTAAAGCAAGACCCTGCTATTGCCACCGGTGCAGGCCACCACTCCATCATTCATGATGCAAAGCGTGATAAATGGTATATTGTTTACCATCGCCGCCCCATTGGCGAAACCGACGCGAACCACCGGGTAACTTGTATAGATGACATGTACTTTGATAAAGAGGGGCACATACTGCCGGTGAAAATGACATTTACGGGCGTAAAAAAATAAGGTAGGTTGAGGCAGATATTGCTGACCATGTATTTTCGCGGCAATTACCCTGCTAATTAGTTATACTTGCTTTAACCATGATGAAACGCATCTTCTCCGACCTCACTTTCCAGGTAATTATTGCCATTATACTTGGGATTGTGGTGGGTATTTACTGGCCTGCCTTTGCGCCTACGGCTGAAATGATCAGTAAGACGTTTATCAGCCTGATTACCATGCTGATTGCCCCCATCATCTTTTTTACCATCGTGCTGGGTATTGCCGGTATGAATGACATGAAAAAGGTGGGCCGGGTAGGAGGCAAGGCTATTCTTTATTTCGAGGTGGTTACCACCTTTTCGCTGATTTTGGGTGTAGGGCTGGCTAATTTACTTAAGCCGGGTATAGGATTGGTTACCGCGGGCATAGGGCATGATACTACCAAACTGGCTACCTACCAAAAGGCTGCGGCACAAATGCACTGGGCCGAATTTTTTACCCATATCGTGCCCACTAATATTATGGATGCGTTCTCCAGAGGGGATATTTTGCAGATTTTGTTTTTTGCTATTTTGTTTGGCTATGGGTTAAGCCGAATGGGCGAAACCGAGCAGTCGCTGATTTTGGCTTTTGATAAATTATCCAAAGTGTTTTTCAATATTATGGGCGTTGTAATGCGGGTAGCACCCATTGGGGCGTTTGGCGGAATGGCGTTTACCGTAGGAAAATATGGTATACATACCCTGTTGCCCATGCTGAAGCTATTGGGCGCTGTTTATCTGGCCATGATTCTGTTCATTTTTATTGTGTTGAATGTGATATGCCGGCTGGCTAAATTTAGTCTGCTAAAATATTTGGCCTATAT
>CAXTCH010000366.1:1894-3937 GCA_964241945.1 uncultured Mucilaginibacter sp. | reverse complement strand
GTTCGTAAGTCCGGGGAAAGAGCGAATGCCAATAATATCACAATATTGCCCTAACACTGCCGCTGCCTCGCGGATATGTTCCACACTGCTGCCGTTCATCACGGCACCATCTTGCAACTCCAGCGCCCAGCCTTCTTTGTCCATATTCAGCACCATCACATTCATGCCCAGGTTAAGAGCCGCTTTCTGGGTGCTCATACGAGTGCGTAAGCTTGGGTTTAAAAAAACCAACCCTAAAGTTTTGTTCTTACCCAACTGCCGGTCGGCATAAGGATTTTTTTTAAGCGCCAAGGCTTCGGCAACTAAGTCATTGATATCGGTAACATCATGTACAGAAGTGAACAACTTCATGAAATATTTAATTAATTGCTGTAATCAGCTAATCTAAATTATTGTAAATTAATTATTTATAGCCTGTTTAAAAGCGGTCAGGAACTGATCGGCATGTGCCATAGTTAAGTTCAGCGCCGGCAGCAGTCGTACTACATTCGGCTTGGCTTCTCCGGTGAAGATGTGGTGCTTTTCCAGCAAATCTTTTTTAACATGCGACAGCTCAGCGGGCAGTTCAATGCCGATCATTAATCCACGGCCGCGTACTTCTTTAACCTTATCAGACCGTTTTAATTCGCTAAGCAGATAGTCGCCTACCTGTTCTGCATTCTGCATCAGCGTTTCGCTTTGTATGACCTCCAGTACGGCCAAAGCAGCTGCGCAGGCCAGGTGGTTACCACCAAAGGTGGTGCCCAGCATTCCATAAGCCGGCTGTATTTTGGGTGAAATAACAATGCCGCCAATAGGGAAGCCGTTACCCATACCTTTAGCCATGGTGTAGATATCGGCTTCGATACCGGCATGATCCTGCGAAAAGAACTTACCTGTACGGCCGTAACCGCATTGCACTTCATCCGCAATAAAAACAGCATCATTCTCGTCACACAGCGTCCGGATGCGGCGCAAAAAATTAAGCGGCGCTACCTGTATGCCACCTACGCCTTGTATGCCTTCAATGATAACGGACGAAATTTCATTGTGACTAAAAGTATGCTCCAAGGCGTTTTCATCACCCCAGGGCAGAAAAATAACGTTATCGGTACGGTTAATGGGCGCAACAATTTTCGGATTGTCAGTTACCGCAACGGCCAGTGAGGTGCGACCATGGAATGATTTAGTAAAAGCTATTACCTTCCGCTTGCCGTTGTAAAACGATGCCAGTTTCAAGGCATTTTCATTGGCCTCGGCACCTGAGTTGCAAAGAAACAGCTGGTAATCGGTTTTGCCTGCTACTTGTCCTAACAATTCGGCTAACTGTTTCTGCAGCGGAATTTCAACCGAGTTGGAATAAAAGCCGATTTTATGCAACTGGTTCACCAACCGCTCTACATAATGCGGGTGGGTGTGGCCAATCGAAATTACGGCATGGCCGCCATATAAGTCTAAGTATTCGATCCCGTTGTTATCATAAACCATGCTGCCTGCGCCTCTTACAATTTCAATAGGATTAATCGGGTATACATCAAATAAGTTCATCAGCGTAAATATGTTGGGTTAAAAGCCCGTGGCTTTCAGTTTTAATCCGGTGGTTTCTTCAAATCCGAACATCAGGTTCATGTTCTGAACGGCCTGCCCGGATGCACCTTTAAGTAGGTTATCTATAATGCTGATAATAAACAGTTTATTTTGGTATCGCTTTACCTGAATAAAGCATTTATTGGTATTGATCACCTGCTTTAAATCGATGTTTCGGGTAGTAACATGGGTGAAAACATGGGGTTCGTAATATTCTTCATATAAGTGAAGGGCCTCCTCCTGCGTAAGGTCACTGTCCATATACATGGAAGCGATGATACCCCGTGTATAGTCGCCCCGGTAAGGAATGAAGTTGATTTGCTGATTAAAACCGGGCTGCAGTTGCAGCAGCGACTCACCAATTTCATTTAAATGCTGGTGTTCAAATGCCTTGTAGACAGACAGGTTATCATTACGCCAGGTGAAGTGTGTGGTAGCTGATAAACTTTGTCCGGCGCCGGTAGAACCGGTAGTGCC
>CAXTCH010000366.1:0-1794 GCA_964241945.1 uncultured Mucilaginibacter sp. | reverse complement strand
CCAAATAAGTCCGTATGGACTTCATAAATGAAGTTACCGGCATTGCTGTTGCTGTGTATAAAACTGATTTCCACTTCGGGGTGATTAATCAGCAGCCGGAGCAGTTCACCGCCGGTATAGCCTGCGCCGCCAATGATGCCGGCTTTAATTTTTGAGCCGCCATGCAGGGGCACCATTACAGTTGGGGGTACGGGATCACTGTTCACAGTTAATTCTGTCGTTATTAGTGGAAGGATGAGAATAGAGAATAAACTCTAAATCGGCCGAGCCTTTATTGCTGATGAAGTGCTTTTGCATAGGCTTAATTTCTAAGCCCTGCAAAGGTTTTAACAGGGTTTCGTTACCATCAACCACTACTACTGCGGTTCCTTTTAAAATAAAAAAGAACTGTGTAGCCTGTTGATGATAATGCAATTTCTCGGCGGTATCAGGCGGCATTAATTCCTGCTTGATAGAAACGGCGTCGCTGTCTATAAAATTCCAGCCGTAACAGCCGTCTCCCCAATTGTATTGTCCCAGGCAATCGCCTCTTGATACCGGATTGTTCATTTATTGTTGGTTTACTTTATGGTAAATCATCACCTGATTACCGAAAATTTTGCTGAAGCCTTTTACATCTTCACCGCTCCAGGCGTTATTCATTTCGCCATAGCTGCCAAACTTATTCGACATTAAATCATGCGCTGATTCGATACCGGTCACCTGGAAACGGTAAGGGAATAACTCTACCCAAACCTTGCCGCTTACGTTTTGCTGTGTGTCGCTTAAAAACGCTTCAATATTGCGCATAATCGGGTCGTGAAACTGCCCTTCGTGCAGCCAATTGCCATAGAAAGAGGACAACTGCTCTTTCCATGAAAGCTGCCACTTGGTCAGCACATGCTTTTCTAAAGTGTGGTGTGCTTTAATAATAACGATAGGCGCTGCTGCTTCAAAACCTACCCGGCCTTTAATACCAATAATGGTATCGCCCACATGTATATCTCTGCCAATACCATAAGGCTGTGCAATGGCTTGTAATGCCTGTATAGCTCTGGTAGGATGCTCATAACGGGTTCCGTCAATAGCAATAAGCTCTCCTTTTTCAAATTCCAGTTCCAGGCTACGCTGACCCGTTTCTGACACCTGAGTAGGCCAGGCATCTTCCGGTAAGCCCTGGTTCGAAGTCAGTGTTTCTTTACCGCCTACAGACGTGCCCCAGATACCTTTGTTGATAGAATACTTCGCTTTTTCAAAGTTCATCTCCACGCCGTGTTCTTTCAGGTATTTAATCTCTTCCTCACGGCTTAGTTTCAGGTCGCGGATAGGAGTGAGAATCTTTACCTCCGGAACCAGGATATTAAAAATCATGTCGAAGCGCACCTGGTCGTTGCCTGCTCCTGTACTGCCGTGGGCTACATACTCCGCGCCGATTTCACGGGCATAGGTAGCAATAGCCGTAGCCTGACTCACCCGCTCGGCACTTACTGAAAGGGGATAGGTGTTATTTTTGAGTACATTACCGTAAATGAGGTAGCGTACGCAGGTGTTATAAAAATTTTCAGTTTCATCCACCACATGGTGCGAGGTAACGCCCATCTGGTAAGCACGCTGTTCTACCTGTTTGAGTTCTTCTTCACTAAAGCCACCGGTGTTTACAATTACCGAGTGCACTTCGAACCCTAAATCCTGGGTTAAATAGATACAGCAAAAGGAGGTATCAAGTCCGCCGCTGTAAGCCAGTACAACTTTTTTCTTCATGGTATGGTATTATCTTTTCAGATGAATGAAACTGCTAACTAATATCACCAACAC
>CAXTCH010000365.1:0-3938 GCA_964241945.1 uncultured Mucilaginibacter sp. | reverse complement strand
ATACACAAACTCACCATATTCCGAGCGGATGGTTACCTGCTTCTGTTCGGCGCTTTCCACCCGGCCCACAATCTGCGCGTCAATATCAAAGCTTTTAGAAATTGCAATTAAATCACCGGCAACTTCTTCAGGCACATACAATTCCATGCGGTGACCCATATTGAACACTTTATACATTTCCTGCCAGCTGGTGCCCGATTCCTGCTGAATCAACCGGAACAGCGGCGGCACCGGGAACAGGTTGTCTTTAATAACATGTAAATGGTCGATAAAATGCAGCACCTTGGTTTGCGCACCGCCGCTGCAATGCACCATGCCATGTATCTGACTGCGATACTTGTCCAGCATAGCTTTAATCACCGGGGCATAGGTGCGGGTAGGAGAGAGCACCAGCTTACCGGCAGTTACCTGCCGGCCATCACCGATATCAATTAGGTCCGTAAGTTGTTTGCTGCCGGAGAACACCAAATCATCAGGTACAGCAGGGTCATAAGTTTCAGGATAGCTGATGCCAACTTGTTTGGCAAATACATCATGGCGGGCTGAGGTAAGTCCGTTGGAGCCCATGCCTCCATTGTATTCCTGCTCATAGCTGGCCTGTCCGTAAGAGGCCAATCCTACAATCACATCACCGTCTGCTATGCGATCATTGGAGATAACATCACTGCGCTTCATGCGGCAGGTAACGGTTGAGTCAACAATAATGGTGCGTACCAAGTCACCCACATCTGCAGTTTCGCCACCGGTAGAATGGATACCTATACCGGCGTTGCGTAATCCGGCTAAAATTTCTTCAGTGCCATTAATTACTGCGGCAATCACCTCACCCGTAATTAAATGTTTGTTGCGCCCGATGGTGGAAGAGAGCAGTATGTTATCCACCGCACCTACGCACAGCAAGTCATCCACGTTCATGATGATGGCATCCTGCGCAATGCCCCGCCAAACAGAAATGTCGCCGGTAGATTTCCAGTAAGCATAAGCCAGAGAAGATTTGGTTCCGGCACCGTCGGCATGCATAATATTGCAATATTCGGGGTCGCCGTTTAAAATGTCGGGTATTATTTTGCAGAAGGCTTTAGGAAAAATACCTTTGTCAATGTTTTTAATAGCATTGTGTACATCGTCCTTTGATGCCGATACTCCGCGCTGGTCATATCTTTGCTGGGAAATCATGTCCAAAGATAGGGCTTAATGTGATTTTTCTTAGTTAAAAATACGCTTATAAGTTATCAGTGATTATCAAACTTATCTATTAACTGCCTTACTAATGAACATACCAACCGGACTGCATACCCACCTGAATAATTGGAGAGCAAGACAAAAAAATCAGCGTAACTTTCTCATCTATTGTAGCGTGGTGGTAGGCTTTTTCGGTGGGTTAGCTGCAGTGGCTTTAAAATTTTTAGTGCGGTTGATGGACGATCTAAGCCTTCGCATTGCCGGTCATTTTACCTATCACATTATTTACATCTTTCTGCCGGCACTGGGTATTCTGCTTGCAGTAACTTACCAGCACCTTATTAACCGCGACCGGATTGAAAAGGGGATAGGCAGCATACTGGCTAACATTAAAAAAAGCAAATCCAACATCAGGTACAATAATATGTACTCCCACCTCATCAGCAGTTCGCTCACAGTGGGCTTTGGCGGGTCATCGGGTTTAGAGGCGCCTATCGTTTGCACGGGAGCGGCTATTGGTTCAAATTTTGGCAAAATCTTCAACCTGAGCGCTTTCGAAAAAACTGTTTTGCTTGCGGCGGGTGCATCAGCCGGCATTGCAGCAGTGTTTAACAGCCCTATTGCGGGGGTGTTATTTTCGCTTGAAATTTTAATCGGAGAAGTTACGATCCCTACATTTATTCCGTTGCTGATTGCCTCAGCTACCGGTGTTGTGGTGGCTAAACTATTAAATTCAAGGCAGCTGTTTCATTTAGTAACCGAAGGTTGGGTAATTAACGCTTTGCCTTTTTATATTTTATTAGGGTTGTTAAGCGGATGGCTATCAGTTTATATTACTAAGGTGGCTGAGTCATTAGAGAAAGGCATACTGTTAAAATATAACCGTTACATAAGAGCTTTAGCAGGCGGAGTAATATTAGGCGTGATTATCCTGATTTTTCCGCCGCTGTTGGGTGAAGGTTACCATTATGTGCAGGAAGCCTTGAATGGCAATATCGAAGCCTTAAAAGAGGGCAGCTTTTTCAGCCAATGGCTGGATTATCCGGCGGCCATGATGCTGTTTATTGCCGCCCTGGTGCTAATAAAAATTGTAGCCACAGGTATTACCCTGGGCTCGGGTGGTAACGGCGGTACCTTTGCACCTACCATGTTCACCGGTGCATTTTTGGGCTTGTTTGTGGCTTACACCGTAAATGCTACCGGCATGATCCATTTAAGCGTGAGTAACTTTATTGCGGTGGGTATGGCCGGTGCCCTAAGCGGCGTTTTACATGCTCCGCTCACGGCTATCTTCCTGATTGCCGAAATTACCGGCGGCTATGTGCTGTTTATCCCGCTCATGATAGTGTCGGCTATATCCTATATCATCGCCCGCTTTTTTCATGACCATAATATGTATTGGGAAACGCTAATCCATGAAAAGCATATTTATCCCGACCAGGATTATGGTATGCTGAGCACCATTAGTTTAGAGAACATTATTAAAACGGATTACGTGGCGGTAAGCCAGCACACCCCGGTTACTGATTTTTATAAAATACTGGCCGAAAGTAAAGCCAATATTTTTGCTGTACTCGATGAAGACCATAAACTGGAGGGGGTTATTTGGCTGGATGAAATTCGCAAGCAGCTGTTTGATGCCAATATGGCCAACGCTAAAGTGGCCGATATTATGGTACAACCACCGGCAATCATTGACTATCAGCAACCGGTAAGCAACGTAATGGAAACCTTTGATATGCTGGATGTATGGCGACTGCCGGTTGTCCGCAACGGAAAATTTGTTGGCTTTATCTCTAAATCGGCTTTATTAAATACCTACCGGCAGGCATTGATTCAATTGCATAAGGAGTCGGATTTGTTTGCGCATTCTTAGAACAAAGCAAAAGCAACAAAATTGTCATTGCAACGGACGCAGTAAATACATAACAAAAGAGGCGCTGTTAAAGCGCCTCTTTTGTTACTTGATAAACAACAATTCCCTGAATTTAGGTAGCGGCCACATGGCATCGTCTACCAGCAGCTCCAGTTTATCTACATGATAGCGGATAGGCTGGAAAAAGGTTTTGACCGTTTCATCATAAGCCACCGCTCTTTCCTGGCTGTATTCTATCGCATTGGCTTTTTTGCGGGCATCTATCATTTGTTCCACATTGCTTTTAATAAAGTTAATATGGTCAGACAGCCGGCCGATAATGTCTAACTGGGCAGCATAGGTGCTTTCTGGCAAACCTAAATCTTTCAGCCCTTTGGCATTTTCTACCAGTTTGGTTTGATAGTTAATAGCAGTTGGAATAATAACGCTGGTCACCAGTTCACCAATCACACGGGCTTCAATCTGCAGCTTTTTGTAGTATTCTTCCAACAAAATTTCATGACGGGCGTGGGCCTCACGGCGACTGAATACGCCGGTCTCTTCAAACAGGTGTTCCGTTTTTGGCGAAATCAGTGCATCCAATGCTTTTGGCGTAGTTTTAAAGTTAGACAAGCCACGCGTTGCTGCCTCCTGCTGCCAGTCATCGCTATAACCATTGCCCTCAAAGCGGATAGATTTCGATTCTTTAATATACCGTTTGATGATGGTAAGGATAGCAATATCTTTCTTTTCACCTTTTTTTATCAGGCGATCCACTTCATACTTAAACTTGCGTAACTGGTCGGCCACAATCAGGTTCAGCATGGTCATGGGGTTGGCCGAGTTAGCAGACGAACCCACAGCGCGCAGTTCAAACTTATTGCCGGTAAAGGCAAACGGC
>CAXTCH010000364.1:0-3961 GCA_964241945.1 uncultured Mucilaginibacter sp. | reverse complement strand
GGTTGTTCAGTATTGTAAATTCGGTGCCTAAATCTACTTGCCGGGTACTTTCCCAAGTAAGGTTAGGATTAGCTAATTGGTAAGGTGCTATACCAGCTAACGCTAAATAATTGGCGCCTGAGGCATAGGTGCCCTGAGCGGCATAAGGCCCGATACCACCTTGATTGCCTGCTAACCCAATACTGGCTCTAAGCTTTAAATCATTAAAAACATGTAATTGTTTAATGAAGTCCTCCTGCCCTGCGCGCCAGGCCACCCCACCTGATGGAAAGTAGCTCCACCTTTTATTCACGCCGAATTTAGAAGAAGCATCTGCACGTATGCTGGCGTCAACAATATACTTATCATCGAATGCATAACTTACCTTACTGAAGAAAGAGACCAGCTTTGATTGATACCTAAATGATGACCCGGTGGTGGTACCCGCCGAACTAATAGCAGTGATGCTATTGCTCGGAAAGTTGGTTCCTGTGGCACTTGTACCCTGGGTAAGCGCAGTATTCAAGGTATTACCAATCAATGCATTGATGTTATGCTTATTGTTGCGTCCGAAAGATTTGATGTAGGTTAACACCTGCTCATTGGTATACACAATATTTTTAGTTTCATAAGACGCTGCAGAACCATTAGTAGAAATACCTGCACTGATTAACGTGTTATTGTAATCGTTCTCATACTCACTGCCGTTATCCAGGCTTAAACTGCTCCTTAATTTCAAACCGGGAAGAAAGGTATATTCAGCAAACACATTGCCTATAGTGCGCCAGCCTGTTGCGTTGTTATTTAAATTGTTTATTAACGCTATTGGATTATCAAAGCTTCCATAACGTGCATATGAACCATCTGCATTATAAATAGGCAAATATGATCGGGTATACAAAGCTGAGTTAATCACTCCCTGTGGGTTGTTATCGTTACTGCTTAAATTACGGCTGGAGCGGGTGATATTAATGCTGGTACCTACCTTTAACTTATCAGTTAAGTAGCTATCGTAGTTGAACCTGCCGGTGTAACGGTTGTATGCGGAAGGCTGAACCACGGATTGTTGGTTAAGATAACCAAAGGCCACATAATAATCACTGGTAGCCGAGCCACCTTGGGTTGAGACATCGTAGTCTTCGGTACGAGCGGTACGAAAGATGGCGCCGATACGGTCATAAGTAGGTAATGATTCGGGATTAGCAATGAAACCTGTCGCCGTACCTCCGTCCTTGATAGTGTTTGTTTTCGATTCGTTTGCCAGCATAGCGGTGGTAGGCCCATCAGTTACTTTAAATTCCTTGATGGCGTTTGACCAGCCTTGATAAGTACTTAAATTGATTTTGGCTTTGGTATTGCGCTTGCCCCGCTTGGTAGTTACCAACACCACGCCGTTTGCGCCCAATGAGCCGTAAATAGCGGTGGCATTGGCGTCTTTCAGAATTTGAATACTTTCAATATCATCAGGGTTGATGTCGGCCAGCGGGTTGGATTGCTCTTGATTGCCGATGGAGGTTTGCAAGGGTTCGGCGGCGCTTACAAAAACCCCGTCAATTACATATAAGGGGTCAACCGAGGCATTGATAGAGTTATTGCCCCGTATACGGAATGTGATACCACTGCCGGGAACACCTGAATTTGACGATACCTGAACACCGGTTGCTTTACCCTGCAATAGCTGATTAAAGCCGGCTGCCGGTTGATTTTGGATAGCATCGCCATTGACACTTGTAATAGAACCGGCAATATATTTACGCTCTTGGGTGCTATAGCCGGTAATTACCACATCATTTAACTGACTGTTGTTGGGCTGTAAGGCAATTTGTACAGGGCTGCCACTGGCCACTACCTCTTGCGGACTATAACCCACAAAGGTAACTACCAGCGTATAAGGGAATGACTGCCCGGTAACAAAACTGAAATTACCGTCGATATCGGCTGATACGGCATGTGTGGTGCCTTTAATTTTTATCACTGCTCCCGGCAAGGGTTGTTTAGTAGAGGCATCGAGCACGGTACCGTGCAATGTGGATTTAATGGTGGGTTGTGTATTAATTTGTGCGACAGCTTTCTGCGTTATAACCGCACAGAAAAGCAAGTACACACTTATAGTGTAAACATATTTCATGGTTGAAAAGAGTGAGAAAGTTAAACAGAAGCCGGCATGGACAGGTGCCTGATAGCAACCATTGAATGCCTGCAAAAAATAAGATTGGTAAAGCTACTGCGGCCCGGATGGCAATGCAGTGTTAACAGCAGCTACAACACATGCAGCACATACAAGCAGCAAAGGGGGCGGCTGCGAAAGGATCGTTCAAAGCAATTGAATTGATGTTAGTGACTGAGGTACTCTGTCGATAAAGTAAAGTAGATTTCATAAAGTAAAATATATAAAGCCTATAGATTTAGTCGACAAAATAAAGAATTTAATTATTGAGATGCAAAATAATTATGAAAATAGATTAAATTATAGTTATCAGAACGTATACTTAATCATAGGTAATTACATAGAAAAATGATTATCTGTTCCTTAGATTTTTTTAAAGGTGGCTATATAGGCGCTGATAACCGCGGCCCATCTTCCTGTCAGGCCCTGAAATTAAGAGGAGCATAGGAGGTCTGCTTTTTAAAATAGTTGGAAAAATGTGCTACGTCATCAAAACCCAAGGTGTATGCAATTTCAGCTATACTCCAGTCGGTTTGCTTTAGTAATATTTTCGCCTCCTGCATCAGCCGATTGCTGATAAGTTTGCTGGTAGTGGTACCGGTAACTTCTTTAAGCACTTTGTTTAAATGATTAACATGCATGGCCAGGCGGTCGGCATAATCTTTAGGCGAACGTAGACTTAATCGCTGATGAGAGGCATCCAAGGGGAACTGGCGCTCCAGCAATTCAATAAATAAAGAAGATATTCGCTGTGAAGCATTCTGCGTGGTATTTAGCGCTGATAAGGGCTGTAACTTTTGCCCGTAATGAATGAGTTCCATTACCAAATTGCGCAATAAATCGTACTTATACTTATAGTCCGAACTGAGTTCCTTAAGCATTTTCGTGAAGATGTACTTCACTTCAGCCACCTCCGGCAATGAAAGCTGAAAGACCGGCAGTTGCCCCGGTTGAAATAACGGCAATTCATCCAGCGCAATACCCAATTTTTGTAGCGAAAGAAAGCCGGGTGTAAAAATGCAGAACATACCGTTTTGGTTGCTGTCCTCGGGTATCCAGTGATAGGGAATCTTGGGAGTAGCAAACAGCAAGGCATTCGCTTGTATGTCAACAACTTTATCGGCGTATTCTGCCTTACTTTTACCATTAAGCCAGCTTATTTTATAATAACCACGGCGGCTGTAAGGCATAATACGCTTACCTGTGGCTTTGTCAAATAATTTTTCGCTTTCAAACACATTGAAATGACCAATCTCTTTAGCCAGCCCTTCGGGAAGCGGTGCTGCATTCCGCTGATAAAAATCATTGAGTGACGAATGCATATACATGGATGTTTGCGAAATTCAAAGTTATTATTTTATAAGGGCAATCGGTTTAATGTTTGTAAATGTGATTAGGCAGGTACAATCACATTACCTGCCTAATCAAGTTCGCAGCTCACAAATGGACCTTTAAAGCGCCATACCGCCCGATATTTCAATGCGCTGGGCATTTATCCATCGCGCTTCTTCAGTGCACAGGAAAGCCACTACTCCGCCAATATCTTCGGCCACGCCCGGCCGGCCCAAAGCAGTAACACTGCTGACAAATTTTTGCAATTCATCGCTGCTGCGCAAATGACCGTTGCCAAAATCGGTCATTACCGCACCCGGTGCAATTACGTTAGCGCGAATGCCCCTTGAACCCAGTTCTTTAGCCAAGTAACGGGTAAAAGTTTCAACAGCACTCTTCATTGAAGCATAAGCCGATGAACCGGGCACTGAAACGCGGGTAAGCCCTGAAGACACGTTGACAATGCCGCCACCATCATTCATT
>CAXTCH010000363.1:0-3961 GCA_964241945.1 uncultured Mucilaginibacter sp. | reverse complement strand
GGTATACTTGTTGATGCTAACGGAAAAAGAGCCTTTATCGGTTGCACACCGGACAATTATGTTGCTGTGGTAGATTTACAAAAAATGGAGATGATTGGCAAAATTGATGTAGGCGGTGGACCGGACGGCCTTGCTTGGGCAGTTATACGTTAAAAAAAAGTATTTCAAGCTGTATTGATTATAGCAATCATTTTATTGAATTGCTCTTTCAGTTTGTCCGGTTTATTAAAAGTTTACGGATGTCATTAACTTTAAATGTTTTTTAAAACCGGTAGCATAAACCAAAAAGTGCTGCCCTTACCAATATTACTTTCAACGCCAATTTGCCCCTCATGCTTTTTAATAATTTCAGCGCAAATATATAAGCCCAAACCCAAACCTGAGTATTGATGACCACCACTGTCTACACGGTAATAGCGTTCAAAAAGATGAGCCATCTTTTCAGCGGGTATGCCTGGACCATGGTCAATTACACACACCTTTACATATTGGCCGTCCGTGTCAAATCTCACACAAACAGTTTTTGATTGAGGCGCATATTTAATGGCATTGTTTACCAGGTTTACAATAATTTGTTCAATACGGTTCCGGTCAGCATACACCGATAATTGGCGGTCGCCATCAACTTTTAAATTGAATGCTGTATCAGTTTCAAGATGGTGGCAGCTTGCTTCAATTAATTCAGCTAAAGCAAAATGCGTTTTATGCAGCGTGAGCTGCCCCTGGTTTACTTTGGTAGCATTGAGCAAATCGTTCACCAGTACACTCACTTTGTTCAAACTTTTGTTCGACTGCTCTATCAGCTTTGGTAGCATTTTAAGGTTAGGGGCATCCTTCATCCGGTACAATAACTGCAGTGATGCTTTTAAGGTGGTGATAGGCGTTCGCAGTTCATGACTGGCTACGCTGATAAATTCATCTTTTTGCTGTATAGCCTTGCGCCGGTGGGTAACATCCATAAAAGTTCCGATGCCGGCTACAATATTTCCTTTTTCGTCTTTTACCGGCGCTGCATTAATCGATATAAAAAACCGTTCCCGGTCAGGCGGCTGTACTGCAATTTCAGCATCATAAACAGGTTGCCCTGTAGTCAGCATAATGGCCATCGGATGCTCCTCCGAAGGCAGGGGTGAACCATCAAGGCGTAAGTTTGTCCAATTGGGATCATCATACGTGCGGGTTAAAATTTCACTGTGGCTTAAACCTAATATACGTTGTGCCATCGGGTTGGCATAAGTTAATTGGCCCTGTGCATCAGTGATGCCCACACCTTCAGCCATCGTCTCCAATATCTTCGCCAAACGCTGCTGGTTCTCTAACAACTCCTCGGTACGTTCGGTAATAGTTTGCTCCAGGTTGGCGTTAAGATACTGCATTTCGGCTTGCGCCTGCTCCAACTGCTGGTTTTTTGTTGTCAGAATATACTGAGCTTGTTTTTGCTGAGTTAAATCAGAAATAATTAAACTCATAGAGCTGCCATTTTCCATACTCAGCATTTTGAAGGACAAAGATACAGGGATCTGTACCTCTCCGCCCGGCGATAAGTGTAATTCCCCTTTGATATCTTTCTCCCAGGCATCTCTGAATAGTTGATGCCATAATTGCCGCTCGTCAGGTAAGATAAAATGGCTGATCTGACTGCCTATTACTTTTTCCAACGACAAGTTTACCCATTCTGCAAAGCGACTGTTGCTGTATAAAATAGTTTCATCTTGGTTGAGTGTTACTGCACCCTCAGACATTTGCTCGATGAAAATCCGGTAGCTGAGATCTGCGTTTTCGAGTGTGTACAACTGGTGTCCGTCATCTGCTTTGATAATTAATGCATCTACCTCACCCGAGCGTATAGCCGCCATCATCTCGTTAGCTTCTTCAAGCTGATAATGAGCTTCCTTTAGCTGAAATTGCGTTTGCTGTAGTTCACTCAGCAATTCATCGTATGATTTTATTGGATCCACAAGCAATGCCAAATTTACAAATTCAATCCCCGAAGTACGCGTTGTATATCCGACATATCACCGACCAGTAAACGTTTAGGTGTTGGATTATTTCTGATCAGCATCGGTACTGCTGTGATGTTCTCAGTACCCACTAACTGAGGTTGCTGATGTATATCTACTATTTCAAGTTCATATTTGCCCTGCAGATACTGTTCTAATATGGATTTGAGATTATTAATTGCTCTCACAGAAACCGGAGATGTGCCGGCTACGAATAAACGTAAACGATAAAACTCATTTTCCTCTGCTTTCCAATCAGGAAAATTGTGGTTATCCATACGTATATTCAAAAGTAATTAGCTGCATACATCACTTACTTGGAGCGGATGTCTAACCCCACCAAAACTTTATCACGGTTGGAGAGATCGCCTATAATACGACGTAACGGTTCCGGTACTTTTTTAACTAAGGTGGGCACTGCTAATATCTGATCACCTTCTGCTAACTGCGGATTTTCTAATAAGTCAATTACCTCAATGCTGTATTCGCAATTGAGATCTTCTTCACAGTATTTTTTCAAATTTTTTAGCGCTGTTATTGACTTTTGCGTCTTCCCAGCTATATAAAGCCTGAGTTCGTAACTTTGTTCCACTTTATTTTTTCTTTTTTATAACATTACTACTATCCGTCTTCAGGTTTGTGTTTCCTCTCCTTAAATCGGTCAGTTGCTGCCGGGTTTGCTGCATTACGTCTCTCTTTATTTCCTCTTCAATGTAAACTTTGTTCAATTCTTCTTCTGTAGATTCAAATTCGGTTTTCAAGCTTTCAATCTTTGCTTCCAGCACTTTTCGCTTACGCAGTAATTCACGATCCTTACGGCTAACGGCGTGGGTATGTAATACCTGTCCGGTTTGTTCAGCCAGCATTTGTGCTTCCCGTGCTGAGCCGGTAAGTATGCCATCCGGGCCCAAATACACGTCAACCAAATCGAGTCCTTTATCGGTAATTACAAACTCCCGAACCTGGTTGGAATGTTGCATGCCCCGTGATTTCATGATATACATGCCTCGGTTACGTTCCCCGTTAAGCTCAATATCTTTGATGGATAGCCATGCATCTACCAGTGACGAGACGCCCTCATCAGTTTGTTCATTAACAACGGTATTCAAGCTTAATGCGGTAAACATGACGGTTATTTGCTCCTCCTGCAAAAAATCAATAAGTCTGACCAGCATCGCCTTTACATCACTTACCGTGCCTACGGTGATTAGATTAGTAATAGGGTCAAGTATTACTACGCCGGGTTTAAATTTGCGTATGGCTTTATGTATAGCCACCAAATGCATTTCCAGGCCATACAAGGTAGGGCGGGAGGCATGAAATTGTAATAAACCCTTATCTATATGATTCTGCAGTGTTATGCCTATTGAAAGCATATTCCGTATAATTTGCCTCGGCGACTCTTCGAAAGCAAAAAACATGCATCGCTCGCCCATATTGCATGCTTCATTGGCGAAACTGGCCGCCACACTAGTTTTTCCGGTTCCAGCTGTACCCGATACCAGAATGCTGCTGCCTTTAAAAAAGCCGCCTTTGCTCAGCATTTGATCTAAAGCCTTTATACCTGACGAAACCCGCTCGGAGGATACTGGTTTATTGAGCAGTAAAGAAGTGACCGGCATTACCGATATGCCTTCCTCATCAATTAAGAAAGGATATTCATGAGTACCATGAACAGAGCCACGATATTTTACAATGCGCAGCCTGCGGGTGGATATCTGGTTAATAATACGATGATCGAGCAGGATAACACAATCCGATACATACTCCTCTAACCCCTGCCGGGTAAGTGAGCTTTCGCCACGTTCGCCGGTAATAATAGCAGTAACCCCTTTGCTTTTTAAAAACTGGAAAAGCCGCCGCAGCTCTGCACGCAGAATCGCTTCGTTTGATAGTCCCGCAAACAAATTTTCAACCGTATCCAGTACCACCCGCTTGGCTCCAATGGAGTCAATAGCATA
>CAXTCH010000362.1:2132-3965 GCA_964241945.1 uncultured Mucilaginibacter sp. | reverse complement strand
CGGGTAGTGCTTTTCAAATCTTTCTGAATCAGGATGTACAGAATTTTAGGATTTTCAGAATTAAGCTTTACATCTATTCTTTAAGCAACAACTCACTTTTCTCTTCATGCACACAAAATAGGTTAAAGCCTAACATTTAGCTAAATTTGCGGCCTGATATGAGAAAAGCTGTAGCGAATAAGCGATTTGAAAACGTAGCGATTATTGATATTGCCGAAGAAGGCAAAGGCGTAGGCAAAGCCGAAGACCTGGTACTGTTTGTGGAAAAAGCCGTACCCGGCGATGTGGCCGATGTAGAGGTATACCGTAAAAAGAAAAACTTTGGCGAAGCCAAGATCATTCAACTCGTAAAGCCGTCCGAGCACCGTACCGAGCCGTTTTGCGAACACTTTGGGGTATGCGGCGGCTGCAAATGGCAGCACATGACTTATGAAGCCCAACTGCAGTTTAAGCAAAAAACCGTAGCTGATGCGCTTAGTCGTTTAGGCAGGATTGACGTAAGCGGCATGGAACCCATCCTGCCTTCGCCTACTGACCGTTACTACCGTAATAAATTAGAATACACTTTTTCGAACAAGCGCTGGCTTACCGATGGTGAAAACCGTACAGACGCGATGCTGGATATGGATGCCTTAGGCTATCACATTCCGGGCCGGTTTGATAAGATTTTAGATATATCGCATTGCTATTTGCAGGCCGATCCTTCTAACTCACTGCGCATCAGCATACGCAACTATGCCAAGCAGCACCACATTAGTTTTTACGATGTAAAGCAGCACACCGGCGCTTTGCGTAACCTCATTATCCGCACGTCAACCACCGGCGAACTGATGGTGATTGTGGTTTTTGCTTATGCTACTGAGGAGGAAGTTAACGGCCTGATGGCGTTTGCAGAGCATAAGTTTTCGCAGATTACTTCGCTGCTATACATTGTTAATCAAAAGAAAAATGATACTATTTTTGACCAGGAGGTGATAGCCTGGAAAGGCCCGGAGTACATTCATGAGCAGATGAACGGTATCCGATTCCGCATCGGGCCGAAATCATTTTATCAGACCAACTCCTTGCAGGCCCTGCACCTGTATGAAATTGCCCGTGATTTTGCTGAGTTTAAAGGCGACGAACTGGTATACGACTTATACACCGGCGCCGGCACCATAGCCAACTTTGTGGCCGGTAAGGTACGACATGTGGTGGGTGTAGAGTTTGTGCCTTCAGCTATTGAGGATGCCAAAATAAATTCGGCCATTAATAACATCAGCAATACCGAGTTTTATGCCGGCGACATGAAGGACATATTGAATGCCGACTTTGTAGCTACGCATGGCAAACCCGATGTAATTATTACTGACCCGCCCCGTGCCGGTATGCATGCCGACGTAGTGGCCCGACTACTGGAAATTGAAGCGCCTAAAATTGTGTATGTAAGTTGTAATGCCGCCACCCAGGCGCGGGATTTGCTGCTGTTGAAGGAAAAGTATGAGGTAACCCGTATCAAACCGGTAGATATGTTTCCGCATACACAGCATGTAGAAAATGTAGCACTGTTAACTTTGAAAAACGCATGAATTCGGAAGAATTACTGAATAATTTAAATGATGATTCGGCTGCTTCAAAGCGGCCAAGTCCGCTTAAAAGCTTAGAGGCTGACCTGAAATTGTATAATGAGTCTATCCGCGAGGTAGCGGTGGAGATTATGGTAGAAGGCTTGTCGGCCTATCCTATCTTTGTAGCCCATCAGCACGAAGTAAAGCTGGGCGAGCTGATCCTGGACCGCCATGACCTGAATACCGAATGGAGCATACAAGCCTCCACCCTGGAAGAATTTATAGA
>CAXTCH010000362.1:0-2032 GCA_964241945.1 uncultured Mucilaginibacter sp. | reverse complement strand
CAAAGTTTTATAGCTTTACTTCATAATTACGCCCATGCCCGACAAACAACTGCTTATCCTCAACCATCAGCAAATACAGCAAAAGCTGGACAGGATTGCTTATCAGATACTGGAAGATAATTTGAATGAGCAGGAAATTGTAATAGCCGGTATACTGCCACAAGGCAGCCTGATTGCCCAGCGGTTAAAATCGCGCCTGGATCAGATCGCACCTTTCAAAAGCTCGCTGATTAATATTGATATCGACAAGCACAGTACCAGCCTGAACGCAACACTGGATGTGGATGTAAAGGATTGCAGCGATAAGGTCATCATTTTGGTAGATGATGTACTCAACAGCGGCAAAACTCTCGCCTATGGCTTCGGAGTGTTTTTAGATGTGCCGCTCAAAAAACTGCGTACGGTAGTATTGGTAGACCGCAACCACAAAAGCTTCCCGGTAAGTACCGACTTTTCGGGTATTGCGCTGTCCACCGTTTTGAAGGAACATATCGAGGTAAAGCTCAGCGAAAGCGGCGAGGAAGATGCGGTGTTTATGCAGTAAGACATTTATATAAGGAGTTAAGAAATCAAATTTTAAGTCCTTTCTATTTCCGTCGTTTGGATTTACGTTATATATGCTTATAATTTTGTAAATTCAAGCAAAATCACCTTATGCGTTATCGTATTTGCCGGCACTATACTATTAAGTTTGTTTTTGCATTAATTTTCTTCGCAACTACAAGCTTTACTTCGCACGAAGATATAACCAATTATTACGGCATCCCACCAGTCATAAATTTTGAGAATACTGAATATAAGCTTGCCACTAGTTCACACCCTAACTCTGCTTATTACAAGCAAGAATATATTCCTGCTAATGATACGGTTAGCCATTTCCACAATATGATTTTAATCGACTTTATTCAAACTAGCCTGCCAATCTCAGATGCAGTTCAAGCGCAAGTTGGTAATATAGTAAATCGTAAAAAGACAGACTTGGTTTGCAACTACCAGTTGTTGAAAAATAAAGAAACTAACAATTATATCTTAGATTTTGTAATGAGCGAAGGCACAACTGATTTTATTGATTTAGTTGAATGGAGTGCATATCATTATCAACCATATACTGATAAAGCCGGACACTCTGGTATATTACTTTTTGGCATTTGTCACCGGGCGTATAGTAACCAAGTAATGCCATATTTAAATTCTTTAAAGGAAGTGAGGCATAATGAATTAAAGAATCTGAACAGCTTTCCAATTCCTAACATCCAAATCCAATAGTATACCCCTTTCATTTAAATACTATTCGCTTTTCAATATCTCTTCCAGCTTTTCTGCCGTCAACCCCAACCCTTCGGCTACAATCTGTGCCTGCAGGTAATAAGGCTCACGTTCGGTCAGCTTCTCTTCAATAAAGGCAACCAGCGCCTCCCCATGTTTTTCGCGCAGCAACGGGCGGTCGGCCTTGGCATTTTCCAGGCGGGCGGCTAAGGCTTTGGGAGCAAGTTTGATGTAGATGGTACGCCCCTGCCGGTTCATCCAGGCCATGTGGTCAAAAAAACAAGGCAGGCCGCCTCCGGTAGATATTACCGCATCCTCAGGATAGTCCATCGTCTTTAACACCCTTGATTCCAGGGCGCGGAAATGGTCTTCGCCGTGCCGGGCAAAGTATTCGGGGATGGTCATGCCGGTTTGTCCTTCCAGCACATGGTCCAGGTCAATAAACGGATAGTTGAGCCGGGCGGCCAGCTTGCGGCCGAGGGTGGTTTTGCCACTGCCCATAAATCCGGTTAAAAATATTTTCATGGTTGTTAGCTCAGCTTTACTCTCGGATCAATCCACACATATAATAAATCCACCAGTATATTGATGATGACAAAGATGAGGGCAATAAATAAAATAGAGCCCATAATTACCGGGAAATCTGACATTTCAAGGGCATCCACCGTTACCTTGCCCAACCCATTGTAACCAAATACATACTCTACAAAAAATGAGCCCGCCACCAGGGAGGCAAACCAGTTGGCTACGGCGGTATTTACCGGAT
>CAXTCH010000361.1:0-3989 GCA_964241945.1 uncultured Mucilaginibacter sp. | reverse complement strand
GCATACCATTGTTATAAGGGTTTGCGCCGAACAAGTTACCCTGGTAAGCGGCCATTAACCGGTTACCATTACATAACTTATAAAATTCCGGGCAGTTGAATTCAGGCTGAGGCACATCCCCCTGAATGATAAAGGTACCGGTATCTTCTACCCGGGTGTCGGTAACGTAGTTCCTTACTTTCGACATGCCTCCGTTGGCTACAATCACCAAATCTGCGGTGGCATCGGGTTTACTCTCAAACTGCAAACGCCATTGCCCGTTGTGCGGTTCAAGGGCGCTAATCTTGCTGTCCCAAACCACGGTGTCAGTGGTTAAGCTGTCCAGCAGCAGTTTCCGTAAATCATTCCGGTTGATTTCGGGATTATCGTACCGGTTTTCAGGAGTAACGCTTTTGGCAGATAACACCCGGGCATGTTCATCTGCAAAGACGACGCCCATAGGCAGCGCCTTTGCATAGTACGTTTCCAGCAATCCGGCCTTTTTCATGGCCTGCTGCCCTGAGCTTTTGTGCAGATCAAGCGTACTGCCCCAAATTCTGGCTTCAGGGTTATGGTCCCGCTCATAAACAGAAACCGCTATGTTGTTTTGCTGTAACAGTCTGGCCATGGTCAGCCCTACCGGACCAGCGCCGATAACGGCGACTTTTTTATTTTGTAGTAACATAATTTTGCGTGGTTGTATTACAACACAATATTCGCTATCCTATCAGAAGCAAAATAATTACATTAGACATAAAAATAGTCGCAAAAGACTTTTATGGATCATCAAAAGAAATCAGTTCCCAGCGTGCTCTACGAGCTTGCGCATTTGCTCGGAACGGAAATCCACAACCGAAGGTTGGAAATACCCGATGAGTTTGGCAGCGGGTATTGTGCCGGGTATGTTTTTAATGAGCATATCCGGATGCTTATCAGCAATTATGAACTAACGGAAGATGTGTTGGTTATTAACCCGGAAATTGATGCTGTGAAGAGAATGATCGTGTTTAAATTTCAAAACATTTTTCCTCAGGCGGAGCGCCTGCCAAGCGGAAAATCAGTGATAGGGACGCCTGCCGTTTTAATTGCAACCAGCCGTATGAGTACCGATAAAGTGATTCCGGTACATACCAACACCGCAACCATCAACATTGAAGTAGATGCTTCATATTTGAAACGGATGTTTGATCTTTCTGAAAAGTCGCCTGTGTTGCAAAGCCTGCTGGAAAATACGCAGCCTCTGCTTTTCGAACAAATCGTATATCCCTCCTTACAGAAAATTGTGGATGAAATTGTATCCGGAGCCGGCGGCGAAGCTTTTGAATTATTCTTTTTGAGGATAAAGGCCGAAGAACTTATTTGCCGGCTGCTGATGGAATTGGAAAAGCGGGATGAGAAACGTCTTTACGCCTTAAACAATAGCGATATCCAGACCATCTACAAAGTAAAAGAGCAGGTGCTCAAGCACCTGGAAAACCCGCCGGTGATCAAGGATCTGGCGCTTAGTGCAGGCATGAGCCCGACAAAATTGAAATATCTTTTTAAACAGATTTTTGGAAACAGCATTTTCAATTATTATCAGAGGTTCAGGATGAAAGAAGCCGCCCGTTTGCTGAAAGAAGAAAAGTTAACCGTTTCGGATACAGGCTACAGGCTGGGCTTTACCAACCTGAGCCATTTTTCCAGAGTTTTTGAACAGTACATCGGCAGCAAGCCCAAAAAGTATTCAGTAAGGCAAGCGGAGTAAAAACTTTAAATTAAGTAAGTCCCTTCATCAATTTAATTCTTACCGCTACCACTGCTGCCGTCTCCGCCCCCGCTGTCTTGCTTAAGGTCGTCGTTATTGATCGTCTTTTTAGGCTTGCTTGGCCGGTTAGTCAAACCGCCAAACTTGTAGCTTAACTTAAGCTCAAAACTGCGAATGTAATTGATATTAACCGAATTCTGCATAATGTTACCTGAGGTAACTACTGTTGGAATATGATAACCATGGGTCAAGAAATTATCACCTGCAATACCGATAGTACCCTTCTTATTTGCAAAATACCGGTTCAAGCTGAGGTTGTAAACACCAAAGCCGCCCTGATAGCCCTGTAATTGTATTTGATTGGAACGGTGAAACGCAAATGCCTGTATAGAGTATTTGTCCGACAGGTCGTAGCTTCCAAAAAAACGGTAGTTGGCCACCCAGCCGTGGTTGGAGGCGTAATAAAGCGGGTCAGGGTCCTGGTTATTCAGGGTCAGGTAATAAAAGTCTATTCCCCCATTGATGCTAAGCTTATTGGTGGGCGACAGGTTAGCCGAAATACTCATTCCGTAAGCATTTTGCTTGCCCAAGTTTTTATAAGTGGTTTTTACCGTGTCACCGCTGCTGGTGCGAATGGTTTGTATGGCATCGTTGGTATTTTGCACAAATGCAGAAATATTGAAATTATTGTTTTTGATATGTGTGCTGTAAGCCAGCTCAAAATTATTGGCAAACTCGGGTTGCAGCGCAGGATTACCCACCGTAACGTTCAGCGGGTTGGAGGCCTGAATGTTTGGATTCAGATAGTCTAATGAAGGCCGCTGAATCCGGCGGTTGTAACCAAACTTAATCATATCGCCGTTGTCAAATTTACGGGCCAGGTTCAGGCTGGGCACCAGCACACCATAGTCGGGTATATTAACTGTCGAGCCTGTTTCAAAATCGGCATTGATGCTGGTGTATTCATACCGGGCGCCCGCTTTCAGCGTGTAGTTTTTGATGGGGCTAAGGGTGTATGAAACATAACCTGCAGCTACATTTTGCCTGTAATTAAAGGAATTGGAAAGGCTGGTAGTTGTTAAGGGCAAGTAACTTAACGAAGCATCAGCTGCTGAATAATAGGCATAATCACTGTTTACGGTGCGTATGATATCCTTGACCCCAAACTCCAATAGCTGATTTTTAAATGTCGGTGTCTGGTAATCAGCTTCAAATGTCGACTCTTTATTTGTGCTGCTGTTTAGATTTTTCAGTCCGCTGGTTACTGCACCGCTGGTTTGATCCAGAAAAATACTTTCATAATTATAATCCCGTTTGTTCTGACTGAACTCGGCAAGCAAACTAAATTCCTGCTGCGGCTTTTTGCCGGTGAGTGTATAGGTAAGCGTGGCATCCAGTTGGTTGGAGTTGTTGGTTATTTTATTGTTTTGTAACATGGAACTGGTGAGCGCGCCGTTTAAATAATTTTGAGTCAAGAAGTTATTCTGATCTACCGGGCGGTTACCCAATCCTATTACCAAACCCAGGCTTAATGAATTATTTTTATTGATATCATAGTCCATACCAAAATTATAACGTCCCATTAAGCCGCTGTTTTTTGTGGTAGCCGACTGAATAGTAGAGTTTACATCGCTTGACGTAAGGCTGCTCACGGTTTGACTGTTGGTGAATTCGCCGGGGGTGTTATAGCTGGCGCGGCCAAACCCACCTAACGAAAAATTAAACTTACCCACTTTGTAACCGCCATTCAAGCCCAGGCCCGAGCCGCGGGTGCCTGCCGTAGTATTCACATTCAGCGATAATCCTTCAAGCGTGTTTTCCTTCAACACAATATTGAGTATACCGCCCGAACCTTCGGCGTCATATTTAGCCGACGGCGAGGTAATTACTTCAACACTTTTAATCAAATCGGCAGGAATTTGCTTTAGCGCATCTGATACACTGGCCGACATCATGGCTGAAGGCTTGCCGTTGATCAGTACTTTTATATTCGAGCTGCCCCGTAAGCTTACATTGCCATCCAGGTCTACCGATACCATAGGTACCCGTTTCATTACGTCGGTAGCATCTCCGCCACGGGTGGTTAAATCATTTTCGGCATTGTAAATGGTGCGATCTATCTTCTCTTCAATCAGCGCCTTTTTACCGGTAACCACCACTTCTTTTAGTGTTTTGGTATTTGCACTTAACATAATTTGACCTACTTTTAGAGTAGCGCCGTGGGCCAGATGCAAATTGGGCACTATTTTATCTACATACCCTA
>CAXTCH010000360.1:0-4027 GCA_964241945.1 uncultured Mucilaginibacter sp. | reverse complement strand
GTTCAAAGGGAGCTGGTCGTAAAAGACTTACCCGGCACAAAGATAGAAAAAAGTTCAGGTTTTGGTAGCCCAACTTAAGTTTTGCTATAACTTGATTGTACTCTTTTGATTATCAAGGTCATATTTTACAGAGATTTATTTCACAATTTGGCTTTTATCAAATTTCAGTTCCCTATAAATTCTCCATTTTGACTCCGGGTTCAGTGTTTCTTTTTCCAAAATGAGCAACCTGTCTATAATAAAATCTTCACGGTATGATTTATTGTAAAACTTTGGCCACACTTTGTAAAAGGAATCTACCTGTATGGTGCGTGCAATGGTGATATGGGGAGTAACGCTGTTAGCCGGTATTTGTACACACGCTGTAATTTTAGAAAGCCAGTTGTCTACCTGAAAAGTGGGTTTTATGGCCGCGTAAAATGTCACTTTGTCGTGAGGGTGCACAAAGAAGTTAAAATTTTCAATTTGCAGATTAGCACAAGGTATTCTATTGATTTTTGCTTCCAACCGGTCAATAGCCGATTCAATAACGTAAGGTTTTTGTCGTAAATAACGCCTGATGGAAATATGCGCACTTGAGTTAACGCTCGGAAAATCATCAATAATTGATTTAGTTAAAATCTTACAGAGCTTAATCGTTTTGTTCACCTGTTCACCGGGAGATAACAGTAAAAAGTAATCTTTATAACTTGTCATAAGAGTTGAATTGAGCCGCTAAAATGCTAATAAAATTAGCATTTGTCCAAATTGTTTTGTAAATTTGTTAGGTGAGTGCAAAGCGATATATTGTTCATATTGATCTGGATTCCTTCTTTGTTTCCGTTGAGCGAAAGTTTAACCCGAAGCTGATTGGCAAACCCGTCATCATTGGCGGCTCGGCAGACAGGGGCGTGGTGGCTTCCTGCAGTTACGAAGCGCGTAAGTTTGGCGTGCATTCGGCGATGCCTACCCGGCAAGCCCTGCAGTTATGCCCCGAGGCGATTGTGATAAAGGGTACGCACGCGCGTTATTCTGAGGCTTCGGCTGAGGTAACACAAATTATTCATGATGCGGTGCCGCTGTATCAAAAATCGTCAGTAGATGAGTTTTATATCGACCTTACCGGTACCGACCGCTTTTACGATCCCTACCAAATGGCTACAGACCTGCGGCAAAAGATTATGAAAGATACCGGATTACCGATTTCTTTTGGCATGGCCTCCAGCAAAACGGTGGCTAAAATGGCTACTAACGCAGCCAAGCCCAACGGGCAGATTTATATTCCACATGGCTATGAAAAGGCTTTTATGGCGCCGTTCAGCACCAATAAAATCCCTATGCTGGGTGAGCGTGCCTGTGAAAAGCTGCATACGTATGGCATTGAAACCATCCGCGATTTACAGCGCGCTGACCTGCGCTTTCTGCAAACGCTGTTTGGTAAAAATGGTAAGCTGATATGGGAGCGCGCCAACGGTATTGATTACGGCGAAGTTTCACCCCATGCCGACCGTAAATCAATCTCCACCGAGCACACTTTCAATCATAATATCACCAATCCGAAAACTTTGGAATCTATGCTGGTTTCGATGGCGGAAGAATTGGCGTTTAAGCTGCGCTCGGAAGAGAAACTGACTTCCTGCCTGGCCATTAAATTGCGTTATGCTAATTTTGAAACGCATACCTTTCAGCAGCAAATTAGCTATACTGCCGCCGAGCATGTGCTGATACCGGGCGTTAAGGCCCTGCTGGCACAAGCTTGGAACCAGCGCCGCCCCATCCGGTTAATAGGCGTAAAGCTGAGCCATTTATGTTCGGGCAATTATCAAATTAATTTGTTTGAGGATAGCGAGGAGCAGGTTAAGCTTTACCAGGCGATGGATAACATCAACTTTAAATATGGCAATAAAACGGTTTGTCGCGCCGCCGGTATGGAAATTGGCCAGCGTAATTTTAACCCTTTTCAGGCGAACTGAGAAGTTGTGAAGAATTATAAAGAGGGTATACTGTTGTAACAATAGCGAAGAATCCGTACAAAGTTCCGTCAACGATACAGGTTCTTCGCTATTGTTAAAAATTTAGTAAAGCTGTTATTGTGGCAGCTTCACCTTGTAAACCATATACGGACTATTACGCTTGTTCACGCCATTATTATAATCCGGCTGTTTATTGATTTGTGAAGTGGTAATAAAGATATATCCGTCATCAGATATCGAATAGGTATCCGGCCAGATCAATAAAGGGCTTTTAAACCACACGGTAGCTTTCAAATCCGGATTGAGTTTTACCATCCGGTAATTTACAATATCACCCAAGTACAGGTTGCCTTGCTTGTCGAATATCATACCATCGGTATTCACCACTTCGCCCAGATTCTGGACCTCACCAGACAATTGCTGCTTGGTCAGCTTTTCATTCAGCAATGACGAGGTTTTAATGCGGTATAATATTTTATCATTGATAGTTTTATAATACAGCCAGTCGCCGTTAGGGGTCAACGCAATACCATCGGAATTAAATTTAGCCGGTTGTCCCTGCTTTTTGAATTCCTTACCATCAATAATAAATTTGTGGTTAGGGTCGGGGGTGGTAGATTTCTCTGCTTCCAGTACCTGGCGTGATTTGCCGCTTTTTAAATCCAAGATCACAATACCACCTGTACCCGAATTGGTTAAATAAGCCATTTGCTTTTTGGTGTCAACACGGATATCATTTATGTAGCTGTTGTTATCCAGCGTATTGCCAAAGCGATATACCTTTTCTATCTTATTCGTTTTCAGGTTAAATTTCACTACTTTATTGCTGTTGCTTATCACCTTGGCTAAAAAGGGTGCAGCGGGGTCAACAATGTACAGGTAATCATCATCGTCCACATAGGCGGTTTGTACACATACCCATTTATTCTGGCCGTCCTCGCCTTTTTTCCAGCTGTTCATGGCTGCATCAGGATAAGGTTTGGCGGTACCGTTGGGCATTACTTCAACTACCGCATATTTGTAAGTGTTTGACCAGTAAGGATAGGTAACAAACAAGCGGCCTGTTTTTGAAACGGCTACGCCGGTAAACTGATAGGTGTTATCAGCATACACTTTTTGTAACTGAGGCGTTTGTGCGAGTGTAAGCTGCGTTTGTGAGGCCATCCCGGCAACAAAAACTACAGTCAATAGGTAGATGTGCAACTTTTTCATATCCCTAATAACTTTAAGGATATGAAAAAGGTTTACCAAGGGCCCGGCAAATAAAGTTTTAAGTAAGTGAACTTCTTAAAACTCATCCGACTATGTGTTTAAACAATGGTTGCATTACCTACAAATGGATACTGCGCAGGTATTTGTAACTGGCGGTTATACTCGCATACGCATCTTTAGGCATGTCATGTTCTACAAAAAAGTGCTTCATTCCTGCGGTTGCAGCATTGGCAAATATCGGTTTAAAGTCGATAAACCCTTCGCCTACAGATACGATCGTTTGCTTGTCTTTCGTCAGGTTTTTAACGTGCCACAACGGGAAACGGCCCGGGTGCTGCTTAAACAACTCCACCGGGTTAACGCCGGCTTTTGATGCCCAGGCTAAATCCAGCTCCATTTTTACATTCTCGGGATGCGTGTCTTTCAACAACACGTAATAAGGCACTTCGCCGCCTACCTTGGCAAATTCCATATCATGGTTATGGTAAGCAAAGGTAACACCTGCTTTTTTGCAGGCCTCGCCCGTTTTATTCAGAATCACCACCGCTTCTTTAATTTCGGCTAAAGTGCCCGTAGGAATATTAGCGCAAACCAGATACGGCAGGCCGCCTTCGGCAGCATCATCCACAATTTGCTGCATGTTCTCTTTTAGGTTCATCAGTTTGGGGAACGATATGGGTTTACCATCGGGGCCTTTGGGCATTTTAGTTCCGGCAGGCAGTTTAAAAGGGGCGCCTATCACATGGTGCGAAACCCAGGATAAGCCTATGGAATTGCACATTTGTTTAAAGCCTTTAGGCGTATACCCGTAAAAAGGACCTTTGTGACTGTAAGCCGACTCAATTTCGCTGTAGCCAATGGCT
>CAXTCH010000359.1:0-4035 GCA_964241945.1 uncultured Mucilaginibacter sp. | reverse complement strand
AAAAACTGCCGGGCGTAAGAGGACAAGCTTTCCACATACCGGCGCTGCCCTTCGGCATACAGCGTATCAAAAGCCAGGGATGATTTGCCCGAACCCGACATGCCGGTGACTACCACCAGCTTATTTTTGGGAATGGCCACATCCAAGTTTTTTAAATTATGTACCCGTGCGCCTTTAATGATGATATGATGTTGGGGATCTTGCTCTGCTTGGTTAACCATATAAGTTAATGGATTATAGTTCATGGTTCATAGCCCGTATTTTAAAACCTATGAACTATGAACCATAGGCTATGAACCGGGCCGCAAATTTCCTAAAATAATTAGCAACTTGCAAATTTGTCAGCCTTGTGTTAGGTAACAGATATTTTTTCTCAGAATTTGTTTTTAATTATTTTTTTTAGTTTATTTGAGATACCATTTAATTTAACACAACAAGAGGAAGCCCTATTGATTAGAACTCTACTTTAATACGTTTATTGTTCCCAAAATTTAGTAGATTAAAGTAGTTCTATGGATTTTCAATTGAAAAGTGACCAGGATTTGATCCATCAATATGTTGGCGGCGACGAAGGAGGCTTAGTGGAGCTTATCCGACGCTATCAATCCAAAATTTATACTTCCATTTATTTATTGGTAAAAGACGAATATCTTGCTGAGGATATTTTTCAGGATACCTTTATCAAAGTAATCAACACCCTTAAAGCCGGAAAGTACAACGAAGAAGGTAAGTTTTTGCCCTGGGTGAGCCGTATTGCTCATAACCTGGTGATTGACCACTTTCGGCGTGAGAAACGTACCCCGCTGGTAAGCGGCGGCGATGATTTCGACATCTTCGAGGTGCTGGGCCATTATGATGAGAGCACGGAAGACCGCATGGTGCGCGAGCAAACCCACCGCGACCTGAAAGCGCTGATACATTTATTGCCTGCCGAACAAAAGGAAGTGCTGATTATGCGACATTTCGGCAACATGAGTTTCAAGGAAATAGCTGATGTAACCGACGTTAGCATTAATACGGCCCTGGGCCGCATGCGTTATGCGCTGAACAACCTGCGCAAAATGATGCAGACCAAAGAGCTGAGCCTGAAGAATTAGATAGCGGGTTGCCATAATAAATATTTTTTAATTTTTAGAAAATATTTATATTCCTGAAAGCGTTATGATTGGACACAAATTGATTCAATAGCTTATGGAAGAAACTTCTACTACTACTTTAAAGGCCATCACTAACTTAGCTGACGTGAAAGGATTAGAGACCATTGAAACATTGAATGCCGACGAGACGGTATTCTACTACTCGCTCAGAACTGAGCTTGACCGGTTGCAAAAACAGCCCAAATTAGAAACAGTGGATCGCATTCTGCAATACTCAAAAAGCTTACGCTAATGATGTGTTAAGAGCCTCGTAAACTACGGGGCTCTTATTATATTTGCCCAATGCTGAAGAAAGAACGCTACCACTTATTTGTTGACTATTTTTCAAAGCACCAGCCCAACCCGGTTACCGAATTACATTACCGCAGCCCCTTCGAGCTGCTGGTAGCCGTAATTCTTTCGGCCCAGTGTACTGATAAGCGCATCAATCAAATTACCCCTGCCCTGTTTGAGCGCTACCCCGATGTGCAGGCGCTGGCCCAAGCTACGTCTGATGACATATTTACTTACATCCGCAGTGTAAGCTATCCCAATAACAAGGCCAAGCACCTGGCGGGCATGGCCCGCATGCTGCTGCATGATTTCAATGGCGAAATACCTTCTGATATTAATGAGCTGCAAAAGCTGCCCGGCGTAGGCCGCAAAACCGCCAATGTAATTGCCTCTGTAGTATTTGATGCACCAGCCATTGCGGTAGATACCCACGTATTCCGTGTGGCCAACCGTATCGGGCTTACCCATGCCCATACCCCGCTGGCGGTGGAGCAGCAACTGATGGAATACCTCCCGAAAAGCACTTTGGGTATGGCCCACCACTGGCTCATTCTGCATGGCCGCTATATATGCGTTGCCCGCACGCCCAAATGCAATATCTGCCCGCTTACGCATTTTTGCAAGTATTACGAGCGTATCACCTCCGAAAGTTATCTGTTGAAGCAGGAGGCGTTAAAAGCTAAAAAGGCTAAAGAAGCACAAAAAAGAAAGCAGTTGAATGCGGTGGTTAAGGAACTGAAAAAGCGGAGTGTTAGTCCGTTGTGATTATAATCGCCTCTTTAATACAATTTCTTCCACCCATCGAATTTTATAAACTTTGATAACTTATATGGGTAGATTATATATGCAGGCAGACACCAGTCTGCTTGTAGAATGGGCCGACGTTACGCTTCGCTAAACTTCGGCCAGTATAGTTGATTATACAGCTAAACTTACAACCTGTTAATTTAAAGTAAAACCATCCCTGCAAGTAGTTGTAGTTATAATTAAATATTCCCTCATTTATAACTCTGCTATCTTTATGAAAATATTTTCTACTCTACAACCTGTACGCTCTATGGCTATAAACAGGCGCAACTTTTTGAGTATTTCCGGAGTAGCTGCAGGAGTTGCTGTTGCGGCTGCATCATGCCAGAAAAGCACTACGTCGCCATCCGGCAGCGGCGGCTCGTTCGATGTTGGTTCAGGTGATGTGGGTTACCTTAATATGGCCTATGCGGTAACTCAGATAAACGAAGCCTTTTACACACAGGTAGTGGCTACCCCTTATGCTAATATAAGTGCGCTTGAAAAAAGTTATATGGCTGAGTATAAAGATGAAGAATTTACGCATCAATATCTGCTCCAGCAGGTACTAAGCAGCAATGCTATTGCTGCTATCAATATTGACCTCAGCGTTGTTAATTTTACTGACCGTACACAAGCATTAACTGCCGGTAAATTAATAGCAAACATAGCAGTAGCAACTTATAACTATGCTATTCCACGTATAAAGAACTCAAACTATATGCCCGTTCTTGGTAAAATGGTATCAACTATTGCTCGAAAATCTGCCGTTTTAGGCAATTTAATAAGTTTTGGTTCTCTATATGACAGCAGTTCTGTTGATGCAAGTACCGGGATGGAAATCAATCAAACTCCAAGCACTGTACTCACCACAATCAATGCCTACTTAAAAACAAAGATTACAGCCAAAAGCCTTTAATATCAAAAACTATGAATCTTGCAGGTATACTAAATGAAATCGTAAACGCTGATCCTGATTTTACTGAAAGGGTAAGTCCGCGCCGGGCGGCTATTAAAAATATTACCAGCTTTGGCTCAAAAGTAGCAGTAGCGGCCCTGCCATTTGCAGTTAGCACTTTGTTTAATAAAGCCTATGGGCAAACCTTGCCTTCGGCTGTTGCTGATACACTTAACTTGGCGCTGGTATTGGAATACATGGAATCTACTTTTTACAACACAGCGCTTTCCTCAACTGCTTTGTTTGGCCCGGGTACAGAACAAGCACCAACCATACATGCAGCAGACGTGCCTTTTCTTAAGCTTATCCAAGCTGATGAAAATCACCATGTTGCCTATTTAAAGGGTATTCTTGGCTCACAAGCGGTTGATGTACCCGTGTTTGACTATACCTGCGGTGGTGGTACCAGGATAGGTCCGTTTACTGCTACATTTACACAATCTAATTATTTTTATACGGTTGCAACAGTACTTGAAGATACGGCTTCACGGGCTTACAATGGATTCTTTCCTGCCTTGGTTGATCAGCCAACGCTATTTGCTGCCGCAGTGAATATACACACGGTTGAAAGCCGGCATTCAGCGCACATCAGGTACGTGAGGCAGGCTACCTATGGTGCTGCGGATACTCGCCCGTGGGTGGAGAACAATAACAGTGGCATTTCAAATCCTGAAGTGTTTGGCGTATATGCTGATGAAGAAAACCAGATGCAATTAGGAATTGACAGCCTGAACACTGCATTTGATGAACCCATGGATGCTACGCGTCTTAAGTTTATTCTTAATATGTTCATTAAATCGCCCAAGTTGCAGTAAATACTATTATTTATCAGCTAAAAGCAGCCCGATGCCAGGGCAAAGG
>CAXTCH010000358.1:0-4043 GCA_964241945.1 uncultured Mucilaginibacter sp. | reverse complement strand
AGCAATAGTGATCGAACTACCGTAAGCTAAGTTTAAATTCGCATTAACACGCAACTGTGAAATTTGACCGCGAAGTCGAAACCGTAATTCCTCAAAATCTCTTCTCATTAAGTTCAATGTTTGAGAGGACATTGCCTCTCGACTGTACTCAGTTTGAATAAAATCTAAAAGATTAATTTCTTTTAATTTTTCTTTTACCCTGTCATTAACGGTATTTTCAATCTCTAAGGTTAGAAGCCCTCTCTGTGAAAATGCATCATTTTTAATTTTTTTTTCGAAATCGTCTACCTTTTGAGACAAAGTATCTAATGCTGTTAAAACCTCTGCATTTGATTCAGTATCGCTGTTGCTACTCATTCTCGAAGTAGACTGCTGAAGTAGGGAAAAAATCATGGACCCTATCCCAAACACAGAACCTAAAACGGCTACTGCTAAGATGGATAATGAGTTGACCGACAGCAAGGTTGCAAGTTGAATACGATACAGAGCCACGAAACCGCTCAATGCAACAGTTGCTAAGTTTAAAAGCGAAGGTTTTGGTAATTTTTGTGCCATATAATATGTGAGGTTTATCGAATGTTGAAGACCTAAAAATATCCATCATTCACTGTTCTGAGGCAAAATTAACTCAGCATAATTATTTACTGCCTTATTTACTTCCCTGACTACCTCAAAACTTTCCATCTCTTTATCCGGGTAAGCATCACACAGTTTCAATAAATCGCTCATGGGCACCCCATCAGTAAGCCACAGCTTTTCCTCTTCTTTACTTAAAATAACCGGCATTCTGTTGTGATACCTGCCGACAATTTTGTTAGGCGTGGTGGTCACAATGGCAAAGCTGCGGTACGGTTGCTTAGTAGCCGCGTCGAGCCACTGGCTCCACAGGCCGGCAAAGGCGAACACCGGCCGCTCCTTTAACATAAAGCGGTGAGGTTGCTTCCCGTCGCTCCGCTGCTCCCATTCATAAAAGCCATCAGCCAACACCAGGCAGCGCTTGTTGTGGATCATCAGCGGCCGGAAGCTGGGCTTGTCCATAATAGTTTCGACCCGGGCGTTCACCATGTTGTAACCGATCTTTCTTTCGGTTGCCCAGTGCGGCACCAAACCGAAATGATAGTTATGAATGACATTCGGCTCATCGGCCGTAATCACCGCACTGGCCATGCCCGGCGCTGTATTCCAAGAAGGCTTATACTCTTCCTCATAAAGAGCATCATAAGCCTGTAGTAAGATTTGCTCGTCGGTACTGAGCGTTAATCGTGCACACATAAAAACAGTTAAATAATTAAATGTAGCGTTTATTCATGAATCATTTAAGGCCCAAATGTTTTTCAATAATCAGCAGACGCTCTTCTATGGTGAGCACTTTAACCGGCGCTGCGGTATGCATACTGGCAAAGCATTGATTCAGGTCGATGCCGTGCGCCAAGCACACCACGATTACCTTTTCATAGTCCATATTGTTGCGGCTGCGCCAGTTCCACAATGAACTGGTGGCTATATCAAATACCTGGGCCAAAGCGGTGTCAGTAGACAGCTTCAGTTCTTGCTTGAGAAAATCTAATATTGCCTCTACCTTCAGGGCGCTTCCCGCTTTTCCGCCGGCGCTTAAGTTACCCCGTGGGCCTTTATTGTAGGCCCACCAATCGGGCTGTACTTCCGGGAAACTATCCGCGAAACGTTCGATAGCATCCAGCGGCACCGGCTCTTTGCCGTGCTCTATCCGGCTGTATTGTTCCACGGAGAGCCCGAGAATTTCCGCCATGCGCTGGTAACTGAAATCGTGCTCAATACGGAACAGCTTTAAATTGTTAGCGGGATTGATTTCCTGCTCGGTGGCCAGATCCAGTCCGTACACTTCCAGTAACGTTTTGTGGACAAACTGCGGCACTTCTTCCGCACCGGTTTCAAAATTTCGCAGGTTGCCTTCAGATACGTTAACCACCTGGATAAATTCCCGCTGGGTGAGGCCGATAGATTTGCGAAAGCGCTTTAGTTCAGCGCCGGCAATAGAGTGCTTCATGGGTCAAAGTGAAAAGCCTAAAGCTACTACAAATCGGTTAAATACTTTATTACTTTTGCTGCCATGACCAAAGAAGAACTGACCGCTTATTTTGCCGGCAAAGAGTTCCCGAATCACGTGCAGGTCGGGGCGGGGACAAAGGTGGTGGAAAGTAAATTATTTATAGAAACCAGTCTTGTACGATTGAACGGGCCTACACCTTTATTATCTTCGTTGGCCTATGATACGCTGCTGAAATTTAAACAGGCGGTAGAAGAAGTCCGCTTCACCGCTTAGTCCCGTCAAACATCCCCTCTACTGCATCATCTAAATCATCGGCCTTAGAAATCATTCGAATGTAGGTTTGGTGGACCTTCATGTTACTGTGACCTAACAGGTCCATCGTAACATTGGTGTCCTTAATGCGCTCGATGGCCATCTTGCCGAACGTGTGCTTGGCAATGTGGGTGGATACATTCTTTTTTATTCCTGCCATCCCTGCAATTTCTTTAAGGTCACGGTTGATGGACGCCGTGACATTCTTCAGGTGGATCGCCTGCGCAACATTGTTCTCTTCCCTGCTTTTCAGCGCATCAGGAGCCCAACGGAACAGGGTAAACAAATATTCCCTGTCATCGAGGTAACGGCTGATAATCTCAATGGCTTGCGGGAGCAGCTTGATATCGAAAAGTTTATGGTTCTTCTGGCTCGTATAGGCGAGCCGGCCCTCTTTGAAGTAGCTTTGCCTAAGCTGTAAGGTATCGGAAATGCGCATGCCCCGCAGGTAAACCGATAAAAGAAAGATGTCGCGGACCTCCACGAGCCGGCCTTTACCGTGTAGCGGGCACGAGGCAAACAGGGCTAATTCCTCCACCGTTAGCTTTTCTTTATAATGGGCCTCGGTCGGCTTCATTTTGAAGCTGTGTAAACCGGCCGGCTTTGAAGCGTAGCCGTGCTTTTCTGCGTAACCGGTGACAAACCGTAACACTTTGAGGTTGGTCTTAATGGTCGATTCTGCATTACCCAGCCCGCCCATATAATTGACATACGACTGCACCACCTTAAGCGTCATCTCGCTGATGAGAAAGCCTTTGTTGTTGACATATTTCTCAAACTTGCGCACGATTCCGGAGAAGGTAAGATACGTCCAGCCGCTTCGCATCCGCAATCCGTCAAGGTATTCCTGGGCGATCTGCGAAAAGGTGAGCGAGCTGGCGGGCGGTGCATTCTCCAGTACCGCGAACGGGTCAGACAAAAATTTACCGTTGGCTTGTAATAAGGCCTTTTCCACCTGGGTAAACGCATCCGAGATATTCAAATTGAGCTGCACCTCATTCGCGTGTTTCTTTTTCTGAATTCGTTTATCTTTGTCATTCCATTGGTGGGGCAAAACCGAAGCAATCACCTTGCGTTTAACGGAAGCGCCCTGGATAACCTGAAGAATTACAGGAGAGGTGCCATCGCTATACACTTTCTTCTGATAATAGATGATTTTAACAGAGGCCACAGTCAGGTTAAATATGGTGTAAATAAAATTGACTTTTATATGCTTGGATATGCTCGCAAAATACTAAATTTATTAGTAAGTGTGTTGGGGGATACACTTTTTAGATTGCTTGTGCCGCTCTGTGAGCTAATGCTCACTTCAAACGGGATCACTTACAAGCCGTCTTTACATAACGTAAAGACGGCTTTTTGCTTTTACAATTATGTAGGGTTTAAAAGTAAAAAAAGTTTATAAATCACTTAGATTTTATAAATTTCCGGCTGCAAATTAAAATTCATCTATGTAAGCTGAAAGTGTTTACAGCTGTCTGTAATGAGCGTACAAATTCTTTCAACTTCGATAAGTTATTTATATCCCGATTTTCAGAATAACAATCTATGATTTACCTGCTGGCTTTTTTAATCAAGGCATTGATTTTAACCGTTATTCTGGTTGTGGTGCATTACCTACTGGATAGGGGATTAAAGGATAAATTGCTGCCGATAGTTATCAGGGCATTTGCTGCAGCTGTCTTTTTATTACTGGTAATGA
>CAXTCH010000357.1:0-4066 GCA_964241945.1 uncultured Mucilaginibacter sp. | reverse complement strand
CACCCAGCACAAATAAAAAATACCGGATATTACATCCAGATAAGTCTGGGTGTGATGCAGCCAGAATTCATTAGGAGTATATATGGTTTGCTGCCACCGGATGCCGAAAAATTGTTTCTCTAAATGATACAAGTCGGCGATGTGTACAGGGTTGTAATTATAATTAGGAAAGGCCTTCATATAATCAAATATGATCCAATACACAATGAAAATAGAAAAGCCTAAGATGAATTTCCGTGTAACAGCCGATGTAAAGAACATAACGCTGAAAAGCAGCGTCAGTATTACCTGGTCAGATTTAAACCCTACCAGGAAAAAGGACAAAACAAAATAAATGGCTATAATAAAAATAACGGTAAATACAGATTTTGCATTTACCGTTATCTGCGAGTCATATGTGCGGCTCATTGCTGCTTTTTCAAAAAGTCGGAGCGGAATACTTTATCCCAGATAGGTGAGCTTACGCCGTAACCCTTGCTTGGATCAGAGTAATGATGCAACATGTGATGCTGCTTTATTTTTTTCCAGAAATCACCTTTAAAATTGAAATGATGAATAGCATAATGCGTCATATCATACATCAAATAGCCCAAGATAAATCCAGGAAAGAAGCCGAAAATATAATGAGCAGGCAATATGGCATTAAAAATAAAATACAAAATCAAAGCCATTGGAATGCTGGCCGAAGGCGGCATTACCAGGCGCTTGGCATCACTTGGATAGTCATGATGAACACCATGAAAGATAAAATGAATACGAAGCGCCCATTCGGCTTTAGGAACAAAATGAAAAACGAAACGGTGCAGCATATATTCGGCAAACGTCCAAACAAATAGGCCTGCAAAAAACATCTCAATGAAAGTTAGCACCGGTAAATGCAACCGGAACATGCCCCAGTAAGACATCACAAATATAAGCGGCACGTAAACGAACAGCGGAACGGTAAAATGAACCTTTGACAACGCTTCCAATACATCACTTTTAAACATCCTTACCGACTCGGTGGAGTTAGACACAAAATTCTTTTTCATCGCACAATCAGGGTTTAAAACGTTCAGTAATTTCTTTGCCGGTTTGGGCGTCGGTCGCTATAATTTCAATATAACGTACATTAGGAAACCAGAACGTTCCTCCTTCAATTTTAACAAAAATACGATTAATTATGGCTTGCCTTTTTAAAATTGTTGCGAAGATATGATATTTCCCGTCGCTGCCTTTCATTAGCGTAAGCGGAAACTTTTTGTAAGCTGCCAGGCGTACATCATAGCGACCCGCCCCAGTGGATGCAGACGAAATTCCGTAGGCAAATTTACGTTGGATGTAGCCCAATTCCTGCCGCTTTCCGTTTTCTGTATACCTGATCCAGTACGGATGCACCGGTGCATCTTCATCCGGCTGTCCGTTCCTAACGTTCAATTCGTATACAACCGTGTTGGCATTCGGATCACGCTGCAGGTAAAACAAGCGGGGAATGTTTCCGGGTATAGGCGCATATGGAATACGGCCGGTATCAATTATTGATATGGATGATTTACTATAAAAAGCTGCGTGTGCAGGCGATAGAGTAAATAAAATAGCCGCGCAAAAGGCGGTGATGAATAATCGCATTAAATTGAATTTAGTTTGATAAGCCGTCTTGCTCTTCAATTGTTTTTTTTGCATCCATCAATCGTTTAAATGCAGTTACATTGGTGAGCACAGCCAGCACAACAATAGGAATAGTAAATATGGACATGGTTTCAAAAATGTGAAACGGGATGCCGGGAACATATAACTTATAATTGCCCCCAATGTACATCGATATGATGCCGCATAACAAAGCACAAAAACCAATGGTTATTACGCGCTCAGGGCGCTGCATTAAGCCTCCCTTACATTCAATACCTAAACCTTCGGCTCTGGCTCGTACATAGCTCACCATCATAGAACCAATCAGCGCAATAAAGGCAAATATGGAGCTGAGGAAATAGTGATGACCCACCAGGTAATAACATATGCCTAAAAACATAATCAACTCACTGTAGCGGTCAAGCACCGAATCATATAAAGCGCCAAACGTTGATTTCATATTACCCAGCCGAGCCACCTGCCCGTCAAGCATATCAAACAGCCCGCCAAACAGAATTAGTCCGCCTGCCCAGCCCACGTAGCTTAAATCGCCTCGGTTGCCTTCTTCAGCCCCTAAAATAAAAATGATGGCGACACCCACGTTGATTACAAATCCAATGGAAGTCACGGCGTTTGGAGTAAGCCCCAACTTAATCAGCACCTTTACAACCGGATCAATAATTTTATAAATACCTAACTGCGCCTGCGTACGCAAACTTGTAGGGGTACTTGTGGTGGTAGTGTGTTGTGCCATATAAAGTAAGGTATAGATACAAAAATACTAAAATACAAACTGAACTAAAGTGCGGATTCCCCATTTCGGTGCGTCGGGGTGATCAAGATAATCAAAACGGCGTACCAAATCAACCCGCAGCACTTTGAAGATGTTCTCAATACCAACGCTGCCTTCCACATAGGGCTTGTTGCCCAGCGAGTAGGTGATAGGTGTACCGTCGGCTTGCGTAGGCAGGCGGTAAAGCGATGGATGCAGTTCCGGATTATTTTCATTGCTGATGCCTCCCCACAAAGCTTTCACCGAAGCAGTTTCGCGCCATTTCAACTTTTTCAGCAGTGGAATTTTGTTAAAAAAGAAACCGTTAAAGTGCTGATCAATGTTAATGCTCTCGTAATGATCACTTACAAATTCCAGGAAGTTCATCAGGTTATATGAGTTTACCTGATAAGCGTAAGTCTGGTTGGCGTGGTGAACAAACAGCAGGGGATAAGGTACCTGGCCTAAAATTCTGCCGGCATCTAAGGTAACATCGGCAAAGCCCAACTGCGAGAGATAAACGTGCTTGTAAATATTTCCTTCCAGGTTTGTATAGTGATATTTACTTTCCAATACATTATCCAATCCCTGGGTTAAATTGAATGTAAAAATCGGGTACTTGTTCAGGAACGGCGTACGATAAACTTTGCCCTGATAAAACTGCTCATGTGGGGCATAGCGTAATTGTAAGGTTACCTGCGAAGTAGTTAAACTGTTAATGGTGTTGGATTGACCATTTACTTCGTTAACGAAATATAATGAGCCTGCCGGCGACTGCGTCCATTTTCTTAAACCCAGGGCATAGGAGAAGTGATTCTCATATTCATGCACATAATCGAGCCGGTAATAGTCATTGTATAAATATTTGGTATTATCGCCGCGTTTAAAAGAAAGTAAAAAATTGTCTTCCTGCACAAATTGCAAGTCTGCTCCGGGTATACGTGTGTCGCGCTGGAAGCTGGCCCGCAAATAGTTTTGCGGAAACTTATAAATAGATTTATTATTAAGGGAATATGTACCGCTTAAAAAATATTTCCATTTTTCATCTTTGAAACCATACGCCGCGTAAGTTTCAAAATAATAACGTTTACTCAGTTCAGGAGTGGTACGTCCGCCCAAACGCAGGCGAAAACCTTCAACCGGGTTAAAGCTGTAAAAAGCATTGGCCGGGCCAATTTCAAAGCCTTTAAAGGTGGTATATCCGGCCAGCAAAATATTGGCAAAAAAAGTAAGCCGTTTATAAGAAGGCATTTTCTGCAAGCTGTCCACATTGCCATATACTTTAGCCTGTGAAGAGTTTAAAGTATCGGGGCGGTTTTGCTGCCAGAACGCATCACTGCGGTGTTTGATTTCATCCGATGCAACATCCTGCTCGCCATGAAAGGTGGAATCAGGATGCGGCTTGTTGATTACGTAATTGGAATATATGATGGTGCGTTCACCAAAAAAGCCGCCCTGGCTTTTCCGGGAAAGTCCTAAGTCGGCCAGCGTAGTACTTTTGCTCACGTGATAGCGGCCATCGCTGGTTAACTCATAATCCTGATTGATGCGCATTGACTTTACCCAGTTCAAATTAATGCGCGGATTAATGTACAAACTGGCCCGCTGTACGGCATAATGTCCGTCCAAGGTAATGTCAATGATACCCTCAAACAGCATATCGGTAGTATTACGCGGGGTAAAAGT
>CAXTCH010000356.1:0-4072 GCA_964241945.1 uncultured Mucilaginibacter sp. | reverse complement strand
TACGACCTTCGGGTTATGAGCCCGACGAGCTACCAACTGCTCCATCCCGCACTGTTTTGTTTTTTTGTTGGGACTGCAAAGATATAATTCGTTTCTTTGCAGTCCAAATATTATTTTAAATTTTTTTCATATGAGTCACCGGGCCGGATTTGTGAGCATTATTGGTAAACCCAACGCAGGGAAGTCCACCCTGATGAATGCGCTGGTGGGCGAAAATATGTCCATCATCACCCCTAAAGCCCAAACCACCCGCCACCGCATCCTCGGCATTGTAAACGGCGAGGATTACCAGATTGTGTTTTCCGACACGCCGGGTGTCATTAAACCCGCCTATGCCCTGCAGGAAAGTATGATGCACCAGGTAGAAGGCTCGATTGTGGATGCCGACCTGCTGCTGCTGACCACCGACGTAAATGAAAAGTATGACGAGGCCGACGTGGTAGAAAAGCTGCAGGGCTCTTTAGCGCCGCTGGTGGTGCTTATCAACAAGATTGACAAAAGCGATGAGGAAACTGTGCAGCAAAAAATCACCTTTTGGCAGGAGAAGCTGCACCCGAAGGCTATTTTTGCCATATCGGCCCTGCATCAGCATAATATACGGGCCATTATGGACTTTGTGATGGAGCACCTGCCCGAGCACCCGGCCTATTATGAAAAAGATGCGCTCACTGACCGTAACGACCGCTTCTTCGCCTCCGAAATGATACGCGAGCAGGTGTTCAAGCAATATAAAAAAGAAATACCGTATAGCACCGAGGTGGTGATTACCGCTTTTAAAGAAGAAGGCAACCTGTACCGCATCAGTGCCGAAATCATTGTGGAGCGCGATTCGCAGAAGAATATACTGATTGGCGAGGGCGGCAAGATGCTGAAAATTGTAGGCACCTACGCCCGCCGCAGCATGGAGGATTTCTTTCAGAAGAAGGTCTTCCTGGAAACGTTTGTGAAGGTAATTGCCGACTGGCGCAGCAAAAAGAACTACCTGAAGAAATTCGGGTACGAGGATTAAGGGCAGAGACGAGATATAGACACAGGAAACAAGAACTAAGGACAATAGGGATAGAAACGCGGCAAAAGGCTTTTAAAGCTTAGGCTTCTGTTTCTCATCTCTTGCATCTAAATATATATGAGCAATATCGTAGCCATTGTAGGGCGGCCCAACGTGGGCAAATCAACATTATATAACCGGTTGACCGAAAGCCGTCAGGCCATTGTGGACGACTTGAGCGGCGTTACGCGCGACCGTCATTATGGCCTGGCCGAATGGGTGGGCCGTACCTTTACGGTAATTGATACCGGCGGTTATGTAGCCAATTCGGAGGACGTGTTTGAGGCCGCCATCCGCGAGCAGGTGGTGATTGCGCTGGAAGAAGCCACCGCCATTTTGTTTGTGGTGGATGTAACCACCGGCATCACCGACCTGGACGATGAGATTGCCGCCCTGCTGCGCCGCAGCAAGAAACCGGTATTGGTGGTAGTGAACAAGGTGGACAATAATGCCCAGCAGTCCGACGCTACGGTGTTTTACAGCATGGGGCTGGGCGATATCTATAATATCTCCTCCATGACCGGCTCGGGTACCGGCGAACTGCTGGACGAGCTGATTAAAAGCTTTGACGAGGAGCCGGCAGAAGAAAACAGCCTGCCTAAGTTTGCCATTGTAGGGCGGCCCAATGTGGGCAAGTCCTCGCTGATTAATGCGTTGATAGGCAAACAGCGCAATATTGTAACCCCTATTGCGGGCACCACGCGCGATGCTATCCATATCCACTACAACCAGTTTGGGCACGAGTTTATGCTGATTGATACGGCCGGGCTGCGCAAAAAAACCAAGGTAAAGGAGAACATCGAGTTTTACTCGGTGATGCGTACCATACGGGCGCTGGAAGAGGCCGACGTAATTGTGCTGATGATTGATGCCCTGGAAGGCCTCGAATCGCAGGACATTAACATCTTCCATTTGGCCGAGAAGAACAAGAAGGGCGTGGTGCTGGTGGTGAACAAGTGGGATTTGATTGAGAAGAACAACAAGACCGTAAAGGTATTTGAGGAGCAGATACACGAGAAGATTGCCCCGTTTACCGATGTACCCATCATCTTTACCTCGGTGACCGAAAAGCAGCGCATCATGAAGGTGATTGAAACCATGGAGCAGGTGTATGCCAACCGCAGCAAAAAGGTGGCTACCTCGGCACTGAACGATGTGATGCTGCCCATCATTGAAAACTACCCGCCGCCGGCGCTGAAGGGCAAGTATGTGAAGATTAAGTACATCACGCAGATTAAAGGCACCTCACCGATGTTTGCGTTCTTCTGCAACCTGCCGCAGTACATCAAGGAGCCGTATAAGCGCTTTATTGAGAACAAGCTGCGCGAAAACTTCAACTTTGCGGGGGTGCCGATACAGATCTTCTTCCGGCAGAAATAGGCGGAGCAGGTAAGCCATACGTATACCGGGTGTTGCAGGGTGTTGCGCGCAACAGGTGCAACACCCGCAACGCTATGCAACACCTGCAACACCTTGCAACAGTGCGCAACACTACGCAACACCCTGCAACGCTACGCAACAGTGCGCAACACCCTGCAACAGGCTGTAACCTGATTAACCCGCCTGTCATGCCGGGCGGCAGCGAAGAATCCGTAAGGTGTATAGCACGCTTTACAGCTATTTCGCTATTGCTCAGCACAACAACGCTTCTGTTTTCTACCCCGACAAATTACATGGCGCTGCCTCCCCTGCTGCTTAAAGTAATACATATAAAAAAAGCCGGCGGGTGGCCGGCTTCGGGATAAGGTTCAGGATAAATATAGTTTACTTCCGGGCCGGATCAGTGGCCGGGAACTTAAAGCGGTTGCTTTCCAGGATGGGCAGGTTGGCCTCGGTAGGCACGTAGATCACCGAGTTTTTGTTGTTTTCCAGCTGGTCAATCCACAGCCAGTGCAGGTAGGCTTCGTTGTCTTTTAAGGAGTTGCCGATAATTTCATTGGCTTTGGCGATACCGCCGGCGCGGATAATTTCGGCTTCGGCCAAATCCTTGGCGGCTTCCATTTTGGCGTGCGCCTCCTGTATGCCCATCTGCCGGTTGCTGATGGCACGCTGCAGCTCGGCCTTGCCTTCCATTTCCTGCTGGTACACGTTGTATTTGGGGCAGCCCACCAGGCAGGTACCCACAATAATGGCCAGCACTACAATCAAAACAGTAATTCCGGTTAAGTTCATTTGCATTTGAGGAGAATTAGGTTTTCTTATTTTGGGTTAGATGAGAAATGGGGTAGGTTGTTACAAAGCTTCAATGATTCCTATGTAGCTACTTCTGCCCGCTCAAGCGTGGATGCTATAATACGCTCTGCAAGCGGCTCTGCTGCAAGTTTGCTCAAGCGAGGACGTCGGAGCGGGCGTGGGTGATAAAATTTTGAAATAAAATTACCAAGTAATACTACCTGATTTTAAAGAAACCTAAAACTAATTTAGGTTTCTTATTGACTCACAAACAATAACATCTTATATTTCACCATTCTAAATAAATTAGATATTTAACCTATACTCAATTTAAAGGGTCATATCATTAGTTTATGATAGAGCTTACTTTTTTATCTCGATAATAATAGAGTATTCACACAATATTAAACTTAACCTAAATCAGCAACTCAAATATGGTCGATTACTCAAAATGGCCTAGAAAGAAAATTTCTGTTGTCAATTTAAAGCTGGATGATCAAAATCCAAGATTACCAAGGCCTCAGAACGGTCAAGTACTATCACAGCCAGAAATCATTAATTATCTAATTGACCACGAAAACGTTTTTGAACTGGCAAAGGGTATAGTTACACAAGGTTATTTACCTAATGAAGAACCTGTTATTTGCAAGGAAAATAACAGGTTAGTTGTTCTTGAAGGAAATAGACGAGTTGCAGCTTGTAAATTATTAGTCAACCCGGAACTAATCAATAATAAAACAAAAAGGAAAACCTTAGCAATATTACTCCGCGGCTTCAATTTAATGGTTGTAACCAAATTAGAAGTCAGGCTTGCTCCTGATAGAGATTCTGCAGACGTATTAATTGTAAACC
>CAXTCH010000355.1:0-4099 GCA_964241945.1 uncultured Mucilaginibacter sp. | reverse complement strand
TTGCGTATAATAAAACAATTATAAACAAATTATATGCAATTACATATAAAAATTAGAATAGAGTATATATTATATGCAAATGCATATAAAATTTCATGATGGCTTATTTGTAATGATAATAGGGTGAGGTGCAAGGATAAATGCTAAACGAAGAAATTAATTTTTCTAAAAATGCATATATTTGTTACATAAAAGTTAGTTCTTTAAAAACTTCAATCCAGTATAATAAAGTTCAAAGTAGTTCGGTAACCTTTTCGGTAACCTACTCAGATTACGGTGTTCTAACATGCTGAATTACAGAGGTTTCCTATTCCAAAATATAATCCCAGCGGGATCACGAAACAATCAAAAACCGCTTTACAATATTGTTTAGGGCGGTTTTTTGTTTTAGGCTGTTTTTGAAAGCTGCTGTAACACCTTAAATTTTTTGGGGTTCGGGTTAGGCAAGTTTACCTTTGGTAGTCTATATAACCGTTTCGCCTGTGGTTTAAACCGGCAGCCGGAACCCAAAGGCATTGCCTTATGGAGGCCACTTTCTGACAGCGTTCATTCAGTTTTTACAGAAACCTGCCGAAACTGTAAAATACGCCGGGGAAATCGGGTCCTAATTTTTTAACAACTCAAACTTATAAATCTCTACGGCGCTCTTTTCTGATAATTTTTAAACATCATTACTTTAAAATTAAGTCTCCCATAACGATTACGCCCCTCTGCCGTATTGAATTTACCCTCGCAACCATTTACTTTTGGCCACTGACCCCATGAAAAAAACTGCTGCCATTACCGTGCATAAAGACGAGCTGCAAGCAACGGGTGCGGAAGTTAAACCGGTACGCAGCCTGGATCAATCCATGCAGTTCGCCCACCGGGACGACCACTATATGTTCATCATTCAGCAAACCGGCAGCTTTTTATGGGAGCTGGATTTCAGCCGGCTAAAACTCACCGGCCCTTCGCTGTGCTTTGTTACCCCGGGCCAGGTTCACCGCTATCTCCGTCATGAGGATAGCGAAGGCTGGCTGGTATTTGTTGATGCCGGGCTTATTACACGTAAGCACCGGGATATTTTTGAAACCTGCGTTCATACCCATCAATCTGTTCCTGTAAAAGAAGATAATGCTGCCTTCCGGCTGGCGCCGGTGCTGGCGGAGCTGCTGGAGCATCAATCCCTGCAGCTGCAGCAAACAGTAATCCGGCCGCTTACCGAAGCGCTGGCCGGTTGGATAGCCTCGCACATGGCGCAGTCTGCAAATACGGTAAGCCTGATTGGCGGGTCAAAGTATCAAACAGCCATCCGCTTCAGGCAGCTGGTGAGCGCCCGGTATAAGGAACTCAAGCAAATTAAGGCTTACGCAGCGCTGCTAAGCCTTACGCCGCTTTATCTTAATGAAGCTGTAAAGGAAGTTACCGGCTTTCCGGCCAGTTACTGGCTGAATCAGGAAATTGTGCTCGAAGCCAAGCGAATGCTGTACTATACGCCTTTGGATGTAAAGCAGATTGCTTATGAGTTAGGGTACGAAGATCATGCTTACTTTTCGCGTTTCTTCAAGAAAAACACCGGCCTTACAGCGCTTGAATTTCGCAGCATCAACCATCATTTGTCCAATCATAGCCATTAAACGGCTATCAGTCCGCTGCCTGTTGCCCGCTAACTTTGTACCGGTAAACAAAACCATTAACACCGTACCCAATGGCACAACAGAATAAAGTAGCGTTGGTTACCGGCGGCAGCCGGGGCCTGGGCCAAAGCATTGCCTTACACCTCGCGGCAAAAGGCATCAGCATTATTATCACTTATCATACTCGGCACCAGAAAGCGCTGCAGGTTGTTAGCGCAATCCGGCAAACGGGTGTGCAGGCTGCCGCCCTGCAGCTTAGCACAGACCAGACGGCTGCCTTCCGGCAATTTTTTGAAACGCTCGGCCTCACCCTGAAGGAAAGCTTTGATACCGACCGTTTCGACTACCTCATCAATAACGCCGGGGTTGGCTTAAACGCACCTTTTGCTTCAACCACCGAAGCACAGTTTGACCAGCTGATGAACGTGCAGTTTAAGGGCGTTTACTTCTTTACCCAGCAGGCGCTCGGCTACCTGAATAATAACGGCGCCATTGTGAATATGTCCAGCCGGCTGGCGCAGGCCAGCATGCCGGGCTACTCTGCCTATGCCGCTATGAAGGGCGCTATAGAAACCCTTACCCGTTACCAGGCCAAAGAGCTGGCCTCGCGGGGCATCCGGGTTAATAGTGTAGCGCCCGGCCCGGTGGCTACCGATTTTGCAGGCGGCGTTATCCGCGACAATCCGCAGTACCGGGCCAACGTAACGGCCATGACGGCCCTGGGGCGCGTAGGCGAACCGGATGACATTGGCGGCGCAGTAGCCTTTTTATGCACAGAGGAAGCCCGGTGGATTACCGCCCAGCGCATTGAGGTGTCGGGCGGCATGAACCTGTAATGAGCGCATATTATATTACCGGCGCGGTGAGTTGCCAGCCGGTTGCAATCACCTTATTGTTAAATACAAACAAATAATCATTTATTATGGATACTGTTAAAAAACGGCGCATACAATCGGTTTTTACCGTTAAAGAAAAGCAATTCATCACACCGCACTATATCCGCATCATCATGAACATGACGGATGAGCAGGCAGCGCTCTTCGGGCAGGTAAGAATTGGAGCGCATAACAAAATATTCATTCCCGCACCCGGAACCAATATGGTGAGCTTTCCGGATGAAGCCGGTGCAGGCGCAGCGGCACCATCAGCCAGGAGGACATACACTACCCGGCATATTGATTATGCGAAGCGAGAAATCTGGATTGATTTTGCGGCGCATGGCGACAACGGCCCGGCCTCCTACTGGGCCAGCCGCGCCGCTGCCGGAAGTATGCTGGGCATAGCCATGAAGGAAAGCGGCAAACCGCTGTTTCCGCAGGCTGAGAATTATTTATTTGCAGGCGACAGTACGGCGCTGCCGGTGATTGGCGCCATGCTGGAGCAATTACCCGCTACCGCAACGGCTCAGGTTATCCTGGAAGTATTTGGCAAGGAAGACGAAATCTGCCTGTCTTCCGAAGCCCGGTTAGCCGTTCAATGGCTTTACAACCCGCATCCTGAACAGGGAAGCCGGCTTGCTGCAACGGTTCGGGAAAGTATATTGCCCGGCGGGAGGCAGTTTGCCTTTGCGGCAGCGGAATATGATACAATAAGAGACCTGAAAAGGTACTTCAAAGAAGAACTGGCGTGGCCGGCTGAAAACTATACCGCAGTTTCGTATTGGAAACGGGGAGAAGCGGAAGATCAGTCCGCCTTGGAACGCAGCAGGGAACGGCGCGGCTGAAAGTTTTCTTTTTTCCGATAACTTAATCAGGCGTTCCGATTTACTGAAATGAGTTGTTGTATCGTTATGAACAACATCAGAGATCAGGAAGCATGAGAGATGAATTGTTAAGGTGAGTATTTAAAAACTATTTAAAAAGTATGTTAAATTTTGTTCTGTCATTTCAAACGCTAATGAGATATCCTCTGTGAGCAGCCGGCTCTGCAAGCGGCTTATCTCCTGGCAAAGAAGATTTCTCATTAGCGTTTGAAATGACAAGTTTTTTTCTAAAAGTCTATAAAAGGGTAATAAACATTAAATCAAATAAATACGCTATTGTATCTTATTTGTTACACTTGTATTTTTGCTTAAAAATTTCCCTAAAACTGTCAGCATATGCAACCAACTAACCAAGACACTTCACAGGCCAGGCCTGTATCACAACTGATTAAAGGTTTTACCGACGCCATGAACGACAAGAATGCGGCAGCCGTTGCGGCTTGTTTTGCCGCCGATGCCGATTTTACCAATCCGATGGGCAGAAAGGCGAGTGGCCGGGAAGCCATCCGGCAGCTTCATGAACCGCTGTTCACAGCAAGGCAAACTCCCGGCGTACCATCCTTTTACCATGCTGTGTTAGCGATTGAAGAACCCGCCATTCGCCTGGTAAGGCCGGATGTTGCGGTTGTTGAGTTTTACTGGAGCCAGTCAGGCGTGCTTAGCCCCGATGGTTCGCCCTGGCCGCTGCGAAAAGGGTTAATAAATATTACAGCTGCGC
>CAXTCH010000354.1:0-4105 GCA_964241945.1 uncultured Mucilaginibacter sp. | reverse complement strand
GGTCTCCACTGGCCGTTGCGGGCAGTTTGCTCGCCGGCAGGCACTTCCCAGTAATCCGCAAAAGCGCGGAAATGATCTAACCGTATTAAATCAAACAGCTCTGTATTTTTACGCAGGCGGTTAATCCACCAGCTATAGCCGTTAGCTTTCAGCACTTCCCATTTATACACCGGCATACCCCATAGCTGCCCGTCTGCATTGAAATAATCGGGCGGAACGCCGGCAACACCAATCATATTCCCTTGTCTATCTAAGCTGAAAAAATTTCGGTTAGCCCAAACGTCTGCCGAATCATAACTTACATAAAAAGGCAAATCACCAAACAGTTGAATGTTATAAGAGTGGCAATGTGCTTTTAATTGATGCCATTGCTTAAAAAATATAAACTGTAACCATTTAATTTTATTCACTTGCGCATGATTGGTCCTCGCAACGCGGCTTAAAGCGGATGCTTTACGGAATTTAAATTCTTCCGGCCACTGGTGCCAGGGCAGATCGTTGTTTTGCTGCCTTAATACAATATAATCGGCATAATCATTAAGCCAATAGCTTTCGCGCTTACAAAAAGCCTCAAACGCCTGCTGCATGGCAGCGGGCGGACGGTGATGATAGCGCTGATAAGCCATATCAAATAATTTATCTTTCGTTTTGATGGCTTTATCGTAATCTACTTTATCAGTTAAGGGAAGCTGTGCATCTTTAAGTTCGTCGTCAGTAAGCAGGCCATCCTTAGCCAATGCATCCGGACTGATGAGCAGTACGTTGCCGGCCATACTGCAGACCGAGCTGTAGGGTGAATATTGCTGATCAGCACTCACCGGATTTAGCGGCAATAACTGCCATACCTGCTGCCCGCTGCGATTTAAAAAATGAGCGAATTTATGCGCCTCGGGGCCAATGTCGCCAACACCAAAAGCTGAGGGCAGCGAAGTTATGTGCATCAGTATACCGGCACTGCGTTCATTTTTTGGCTGCTTTAATTCAAGCAGGGCTAAAGGCAGCTGGGTAAATAATCTGCTGACGGAAATTTCATCATCCGTAATTTTACCTTTTGTTCCGGTTAATTGATGGTGCCATTCGGCAGGAGCATTTTCCGGCAGAATGATATAAGTATTCTTCCAGTCGATATGCAGTATATCTTCAACCTGCTGCTCGGCGGCCAAAGCAGCTAAGTTAAGTGGTGCTGCTACAATGTAGCAACCGGCGTGATAACGCCTTGCAAAAGCAATGATATGCTTTGCGTAATCACCTTTTACTTTGAGCGGAACATAATGCCCTTTGGTAAATATCTCAGGAGCTTGTTGCCGTTGCTTGAACAGCAATTGAGTGAGCCAAAGCTTAATGTTGCCGTTATAACGGCTTTCCCAAAGTTCGTTTAATATTTGCTCAGGTGCTCCGTCAAATTGAATGACCTGCTGTAGTATCTGTTTCCGTTTTTCGTAATCTACCAGCCGGCGGTTATCGGGGTCCACCATGCTGAAATCCCATAACTCGCAGCCCTGATATACGTCGGGTATACCCGGGCAAGTGAATTTCAGTAATACCTGCGCTAAAGAATTGACTAAACCATAATCCGCTATTTTTTGCTGAAACTGAGTAAATGAACGCCAAAATGGGGTGTCTTTTTGTAATAAGGCTTTGGCGAAGTTAAGTGCTGCATTCTCATATCCTTCGTCGGGTGATGTCCAGGTGGTATTAACCTTAGCTTCGCGCATGGCTTTGGTCAAATACTCAGGCAGGCGCTTGTCCAGGTCATCTTCATCTTGGCCGGGCATGACATATACACCGGTGAGGGTTTGATAAATGAAGTATTCGTCATTGGCATCCGGCGCATGGTCTTGTTTTAACCCGGTATTGAGTTGCTGCCAGTTTTGTACCGCCTGCAGCCATTCATCAGGCAGGTCGGTTAATACGTTCAGGCGGGCGCGTACGTCTTCGCCTCGCTTGGTATCATGTGTGGAAGAACCGTTGATGGAAAGCGGCCAGTGTTGCTGCCGTTCTTCCATCAGGTGATGGAATTTTTTGATACTATATCCAAAAGCAAGCGGTGAATCGCCTACCTCGTTATGACCTATAAATCGGTTATAAGTATACATCAGCGTGTCTTCTACCCCTTTAGCCATCAGCGGACCGCTGAACTGCATTAAGCGCTGATAAAATTGCAAAGCGCGTTTGTTGTAATCAGCAGTGGCTTGTTGTGGTTTGCGCAGCAGTATTTCGTATAGTAAGTCAAAAGCCGGGCTTGAATCCTTATGTGCTTGTGCAGCCGTATGCAACACTTCTTTGAGTGTCTTTTCGTCTGCTGATGTCAGAGGCATCCGGTTGCCATAATAGCGATAAACCGGACAATGAATCAACACCTGGCCGATGGCATCTTTAAACTGACCCGGCGATAGGGCCGCGATAGCTTTACGGTCGGCAAGTTTAAGTTTGATGAAGAGCTGATACAAATTTTCCAGCTCACCGGCCATGTGTTCTTTCAGAATATGAGCCTTTTTCTGCAAAATCTGTTCTTCAACAGGGGTATCGTCATTTACTAACTGCTGATAAAATTTGGTGAAGGGTTTTTCGGCTGCCCGGTTGGTGAAAAGATTGTTTACCTGTGCTAAAAAATCGTAACCGGTGCTGCCCTGTACGGGCCACTGGCGGGGCATATCTTCACCCTTTTCTAAAATTTTTTCAGTTACAATGTAAGTTTCCTCTCCGGCCAGTTCCCGAAGTCGGGTCAGATATTGTTCCGGGTCATACAGACCATCGATATGGTCAATTCGTAATCCCTGAAATATACCTTGGTCGGTAAGCTCCTTGATGTATTGATGAAATACGTCAAATACTACTTCGTCCTGTATGTTCAGGCAAATCAGGCTATTTACGGTAAAAAAGCGGCGATAATTAATACGTTGGTCAGTTTCTTCATAACTGCACAGGCGGTACACCTGCTCGTTGGCAATTTCACTTAAAACATCAGTATTGTTGTTGATAGCGGCAAGCGAACGGTTTAAATATTCCCTGCCGCTTTTAACGGCAATGAAGGCAGTAAGCGCTTGTTTGAAGCTATCCCACTGATTACTGAAATCTGCCGCGCCGGTATTTTGTAACACATCATTTAATTGTGTAAGCAAAGCCGGCAACTGTGTGATTTTCGATTTACCGCTGTTTAATATACGCCGGTAGCTTCGAGGCGCCAGCGGCCAGATGTTGGCATAATATTTCAGCCACAGCCGGCCATCCTGATAAGCTACAGCGATTTCGCCGCCTTGTATAATCTGCTCTAATGAACTGCCCAGCGAGGGGGCCATAATCCGGTCGTCGCTAAAAAGGGGACTGGTCCAGGCGGCATCAAAAAAAGTGGCGTAGGCTGATAGCCTGCCTTTTTCCAATACGTCCATCAACCACGGATTGCGTTCGCTGTAGCCCATGTGGTTGGGTACAATATCCTGCAGCCAATTAATATTTTCTGCTTTTAACCTGGCGCTTATCTTTCGTAGTTGTTCATCCGTACCTACTTCAGGATTGATGCCGTGCGGGTTTACGCCATCATACCCATGTGTACTGCCGGGGGCTGCCTCAAAAATAGGAGAGGCGTAAACGGTAGTTACGCCTAAATCTTTGAGGTAGCCGATGATATTTTCAAATTCAATAAACGTGAAATGCTGATGAAATTGCAGTCGATAGGTAGCTACCGGGTTGAACATAAGTGTTTGTTTTAAGTAAAAATGACGAACGATTCCGGTTGCAGCTGCACCTGTAGACCGTTAACTGATGTGCCGCCGGGGCCGTTCCATTGCCTGTCGGCTGAGTCCAACAACAACTTCCGGTTATTTTTTGTGTCGGGGATATTTATTTTCTGAATCTGTTTGGAAAAATTCATTAACACCATCAATTCATCTTCGAGATAACACCGGCGCAGAATTAAAGTGTTGGCAGCTTCATCTGCACTCACCTCAACGTTTTTGCGGTTAAGGTTATGCAACGCCGGCAGCTGCTTTCGTAAAGCAATTAGTTGTTTGTAAAAGTTAAGCATTACCTGATGTTTGCCCTGGTTAATTAAATTCCATTGCAATTTGGATTGATTGAAGGTATTTAAGTCCATCGGGTCAGGAGC
>CAXTCH010000353.1:2204-4110 GCA_964241945.1 uncultured Mucilaginibacter sp. | reverse complement strand
GGTCACAGGTGTCCAGGCTACCTCCGAAAGGGCCAGCATGCGGGGCAGCAGCATATACTCCACTTTGCTTTCGGTGGCAATATACTCGGTCCACAAATTGGCTTGCACGCCAACGATGTATTTCTGCTGGTCGGGCGTAAGCGCTGCAGGGGTTGGATTATAGTTGTAAGTTTTTTGCAGCGGTGCATAACCGCCTATACCCAGCGGCTCGTCGCCCAGTTTGCCTTGTGCGTTATCCAGATACAAACCGCCGCTGCCGGGCGTCATTACCACATTGTGACCCTGGCGTGCGGCAGCAATACCGCCGCTTTCGCCGCGCCAGCTCATCACCGTAGCGTTCGGTGCCAGGCCACCTTCCAAAATCTCGTCCCAGCCGATAACGCTGCGGCCTTTGGAATTTACAAATTTTTCAATCCGCTGAATAAAGTAGCTTTGCAGGCCATGCTCGTCCTTCAGGTTCAGGCGTTTGATCAGTTTCTGGCAAAAAGCTGAATTATGCCAGACCGTTTTGGGCACCTCATCGCCCCCGATGTGGATATATTTGCTGGGAAATAACCCGATTACTTCTGTCAATACATCCTCCAAAAAGCCGAAGGTTTTTTCAGATGGGCAGTACACGTCGTTAAACACGCCCCAGGTTTCCGCTACTTTATATGTACGGCTGGGGTCGCAGCTCAATTCGGGGTAAGCAGCCAGTGCGGCCTGCGAGTGACCCGGCATTTCGATTTCAGGAATTACATTGATGTAACGGTCGGCGGCATACTTTACCACCTCACGTATTTGCTCCTGGGTATAAAAACCGCCCTCGGGGGTATTATCAAATTGCTGGTTACCCATATTATCACGGTAATTACCGATCAGGGTTTGCGCCCGCTGACTGCCAACGGTGGTTAAGCGCGGATATTTTTTGATTTCGATGCGCCAGCCCTGGTCATCAGTCAAATGCCAGTGAAAATTATTGAGCTTATAGGCAGCCATCAGGTCGATGTACTTTTTTACAAATTCGACCGAAAAAAAGTGGCGGCACACGTCCAGGTGCATGCCGCGGTAAGCAAAACGCGGATAATCTTCTACCTGTACACAAGGCAGTTTCAAGGTAGCGGCTTTATCTAAAGGGATCAATTGAATTAGCGTTTGAATACCGTAAAACAAACCTGCGCCTTTACCGGCTACGGTGATCCCTGTTGGGCTAACCGTAAGGCGATAACCTTCAGCGGGCAAATTATCAGTACCGGCGCTGGTGAGCACAATGGCATTGGCTACAGCGCCGTTATTGGGCTTTACAGAAACCCGCAGTGCATATTTCTCTTTCAGATAGGCGGCTAAAAACTGAACGGCCTTATTATCGGTACTATCGGCAGCAATATTAGTTTCCTGACTGATAGTGAATACACCGGCTGATGTTTTAAGTGATACAGGGGCCGGTATAATAGCAGGAGCCTGATTTTGGGCTTGCACATGCATGCCCACTGCACACATTACAGTGATAATAAATGAAGATAATTTAAAACGCATTTCGGGTTAATCAATAGAAATAACAAGCGGTGATTAAGGCTGTATCTTAATCAGTTTTTATAAACGTGGTGAAGTTAAAATATTTTACCCTGACGAAGAACGGATTAACGTAAAAAATGCACGAAAAACAAAAAAGCCATCTGTTAAGATGGCTTTAAGCTTCTTGTGGAGCGCTTTTTACAAATGCGGGTTTCTTCTCTTTACGCGGTCTGGTTTTTCCATATGAACCCTTGGTAATTTTCCCTTTGCGACTCTTCTTATCTCCTTTTCCCATGGCGTTATAAATTTAAATCTTGTATAGTTAAAATTTCATAACTCCTTTTTTGTTTGCGGAAAGGCGAAGTTAATATCTGCTGATACCCTCCACGAATGACACTGCAAACTTTCAGCA
>CAXTCH010000353.1:0-2104 GCA_964241945.1 uncultured Mucilaginibacter sp. | reverse complement strand
GTTTCGTCCATATCCAGCCAGCCTTTAAATATATCTGTATTGGGATGGTGGCCGATAGCCACGAAGAATCCGGTTACGTCCAGTACTTTTTCTTCCTGTGTTTTGTTATTCAGTACCCGCACACCGGTTACTGTTTGGCCGTTGCCCACAATCTCCTGCGTGTCGGTATTATATATAATCTCGATGTTAGGGGTGTTTTGAACCCTGCTCACCATCGCTTTAGACGCCCGGAACTCGCTGCGGCGCACCAGCATATACACCTTACGGCATAGTTTGGCCAAATAGGTAGCTTCTTCGGCAGCGGTATCACCGGCCCCCACAATAGCCACATCGTGACCTTTGAAAAAGAAGCCGTCACACACCGCACAGGCAGATACGCCAAAACCGTTATATTTCATTTCTGACTCCAGCCCCAGCCATTTGGCGGAAGCGCCGGTAGAAATAATTACTGTATCAGCCAGAATAGTGGTGGTTTCATCTACCGTCACTTTATGAGGGTGGCTTGAAAAATCGACCGCGCTTACATAGCCAAAGCGGATATCGGTACCAAAACGCTCAGCCTGGGCACGAAAATCTTCCATCATTTCGGGACCCATGATTCCTTTAGGGTAACCTGGAAAGTTTTCTACATCCGTAGTTTGGGTAAGCTGTCCGCCGGCCAGCATACCAGTATATAAAACAGGTTTCAAATCAGCGCGTGCAGCGTAGATGGCGGCGGTATAACCCGCCGGCCCCGAGCCGATAATCAGGCATTGAACATGTTCAGGCGTTTGAGACATTGGCATAAATGTTAAACCACAAATTTACGATTTTAGGCGCGATAAGGCAAACAGGGTATTGTCAGGGTTGTGTGATAAGTTAGAGTACCGCTATTTGGTAAAATAAACTATCGCCCCGGATGTTTGCATAGCGTTAAACCTCCGTACAGCAGCCTTAGCTTCGTCACTAATCTGCCCTAATTCCGTGGTAATTTCCCCTTTTTTGTTCACCGTTACATGTAAAGCAATATTTACAGAGACTTGTTCGGTAGTATGATTGTGACTACCCGGAATCCATGGAGGTAAAGCTGTTATGGCATTGATAATTGTGACGTCTAATCTATCCGAATCAATGAATGGATCTTCATTATACAATAGTTTACCCTCCGTAGTTAATGTAAAATCATATCGCATATTTTTATCTGTCCGTTGTATTTTAAGATCCGGTTTTAAAGACTCATTTAGTAATTGAATAAAATTATAGTTTGGTTTCGCCCCTTCTATTTCATAATAAACTCCTTTTTTAGCCGACTGGTCTATTCTCGAAATTACTTTACCTTTTTCGTAATTGTCAATTTCAACAGTATCACCATGGGTATTTAAAACGCACCATTCTCCTTCCCGAACATTATCACTATACTGCCCTACAACAAATGGCTTGACCGTACCATCGTAAGTTTTATTCAGTCCGTTAAGCTTGTCATTTTCATAAGTTTCAATTTTAGACAACATTTTATCATCTATATAATAGCACCACCTGCCCACTCGCTTTCCGTTGGAAAAGTATCCCGTTGTTAATGACACTCGTGCTGGAATTAAAATGGCATTATAAGGATGATTTGAAGCATCCATTTTGGTTGTCATTACGGCTTCCTTATAGGTATAATATTGAAATTTCCCCTGAGGGATGGTTAACATACTGTCTTTATAAGTTCCGGCAGAATTAAGCCTGCCAACTTCATCATATTTATACGCCAGCCATGCAGAATCACCTGCCAACCGCTGTATAGTCACGTGCGAGCTTTGAGGAGCTAAGCCATTTATAGATAGCTGCGCTGATGCGGTAAACGTTATGGACAGGACAAAAACTAATGTCAATTTCAGCTTCATAAGAACAAAGTAATGATAGATATTTAGTAAAAATTCAACATTTATTATTAGATCATCTTCCGGTATTTGCTTTCAGCACCCGAACAAAATTACCGCCGAATATCTTGGCAATATCCGTTTCACTATATTTCAATTTCCGCAGTTCATCGGCAATTTTGTAATAGTCGCGCACATCGTCCATACCCAACGGGTAAGATTCGGCACCGTCAAAGTCGGAGCCTAAGCCTACATGGTCG
>CAXTCH010000352.1:0-4119 GCA_964241945.1 uncultured Mucilaginibacter sp. | reverse complement strand
GTCTGTAGCTAAACATGATTATGCGAAAAAATTGCCTCATACGCTGGAGCAACATTTTAACGCGGCGGTCGAACTTAAGATTTTACATCAATTCGTATGTTTAGGATTAAGTTGGTAACATATTTGTATTGTTAAAATCAAGTTATATATTTGTATTAATGTTCATCAAACGGAGGTTCAAATGAAAAGGGTAAGTTCATCATCTGTAGGTAGCCATGCTAAGCGCGGCACGTATGCAGTAACTGGCAAACCATCTGTTGTCGAAACAGTAAAGAAATACGGTGGCATTTTAAACGTAAGGGATGGAAATGTTGAATCAGGCATGCTTGAATTTCGAAATGGAACGGTCATTGATCCAGACAAAGAAAAATCAGCAGTTAAAGAAGATATTTTTTTGAACGGCAAACTTTTTGGTTCCAAAGGGTAAAGCTTCATTTATTAATAAACATAAATGCTGCATCATTGAGAATGGTGCTTCATTTATGTTTCGTACCTATTGCTGTTTTATAAAAATGCGGACAGATAGTGACTCAACCTTGTATATCAATCTATTTTACTTGCTAGAAATATCTTTCCTATAATAAGCGGTGATGTTAAACACGTAAAAAATTGATAATTGTATTTTGCAATTAATTAAGTTTAATCAAAGGCTGTTTTAGTCTATTTAACTGCAACTTTTTTTTGATGACGATCAAATGCAATCAATGAAATGATAAGATTGTTAATATTTTTGTTTAGTCCGACTCGGACAACATCGGATTGATCTCCCATCTGTTTGCCTCAGTTTTGTACCCAATCGGCGCAGCTCATATCGGTTGCGCTACGGTTTAAGCTCATTCCAGCATGGAATTGCTTAAAGCAATGAACCTGATGGTATAACATAACTGAAAGACGATGGCAACAGAGATCATCACCCGCGAGGATTTAGAGGCATTCGGCGAGCGCCTGCTCAGCCAGATGAAGGCCCTGCTGACCGGCAGCACCGCTGACGGCAGCACTGAACAACGCAAATACCTAAAGAGCTACCAGGTCAAGAACCTGCTGCGCATTTCCAGCAATACCCTGCAAACATTGAGGGATAACGGCACGCTGCCCTTCACCAAGATCGGCGGCATCTTGTACTACAGCTTCGAGGACATTCAAAGGGTTCTCAAGGGCGAGGTGCAGCCCAAGCGCATTCGTATCGCGCGCTGAAAAGACCGGCTCGCAAGAGGCGGAGCAAGCAATGTTTTCGCTACGCTCAAACGGCTTGCTCCGTACCGGAGACGAGGTCCATTTAAGATTTTATCACTTCGTTCAAAACCTATTTACCATGGCAAGACCAACGCTAAACCAGGAGGATAAAAGGCTCATCCAGGTCAACATCCGCCTGACCCAGACTGAAAATAAGCGAGTGTGCAGGCTGGCTGAGAGTGCAGCCCTGACCCCCGCCAACTGGATCCGCCAGAAGGTGTTCACCGGCAGGTTGCCCGAAGTGAAGGTATCACCCCTGACCGCAGCCGTGTACCGCGAGCTGCACCGCATCGGCGTGAACCTCAACCAGGCGGTCCGTCAGATGAACGTAGGAAAGCAGGTGAACCTTACGGGCATCCTGGCCGAGCTGGCGAGGGAACAAAGGCACATCCTTAAACTACTTATCCATGACAGCAGACCTGGTTAAGGGCAAGGGGTTCAGGGGAGCCCTGAGCTATAACCTACAGAAGGTGGCTCAAGGCAAAGCCGAGGTACTGGACAGCACATTTGCGGAAGTTAATGCACACAGCATTATGCAGGAGGTGCGCATGGTCAGGATGCTCCGGCCCAACCTATCCAAGTACTTCTACCATACCTCGCTCAACTTTCCGCCGGAAGAAAACCTGAGCAATCAGGAGATGAACAAACTTGCAAGTGAATATTTGTTCCGCATGGGCTTCGACCAGCACCAGTACATCCTGTTCCGACATTATGACGCCGACCACCCGCACGTGCACCTGCTGGTCAACCGCATCGGCTACGATGGCACAGTAGTGAGCGACAGTAAGGACTACAAGCGCACAGAAGACATTTTACGGAAGCTGGAAAAGCAGTACGGCCTCATACAGGTGCCGTCCAGCAGCCAGGCGCAGGAACGGGCCATGACAAAGGACGAACTGGAAATGATGAAGCGCACGGACGAGCCGTCCGTTAAGCTCAAATTGCAGGTCATCCTCAAAGACGTGCTCAGCAGCAAGCCAACCACCGAGCAATTCATTAATCAGCTACAAGCTAAAGGTATCAATGTACTATTCAATCAGGCAACAACCGGGTTTGTCTCCGGCATCTCCTACGGCTACGAAGGGATGCGCTTCAAGGGGGCACACTTGGGGAATGCCTACAAATGGTCATCCATTAAACAAACAATCAGTTATGAACAAGAACGAGATCGCCAGGCAATTTGCCAGGCAAACCTTGCAGCCCGAGCCGCAAGCGCAGCAAACAATGGTCAATCCGCCGCAGCAGCAGGAACAACAATCAACACCAAGCCATCCAACGGAACCGGCAGAGCTGACGGAAGCGAAGCAGCTGCTGGCCGAGATCAGGGTACTGCACCGGGCAGCGCAGGAAAGCTACAAGGCCAGCTCCGCAATGCAGGCCGCAGGGGCAGCGCAGCAGATGAAGGAACTCAAGGCGCTGACCGCAGACATGCACCTGCAAGTGAGGGAAATAGCGCGGAAAGCCAGGGGCCTCAACCAAAGCAGCGGACAGCTGCAAAGGCAATGGGTCATCCGGCTGTACCTGAATGTGGTCTTATCAGCCATCTGCTCAGCCCTGCTTACGATGCTGGTGATGTGGATCATTTGCAGGCATTAGAGCAGAACCGGCGCAGGAAGCGCAGAAAGAAGCGCGGCCACTCGCAGTAAGACTGCCAAATTGTAAACCTGCAATTGCATAACTACCTATTTACAGACTTACATAAATGTAGAAATGGAGAAGGGAATACGTCTACAAATGAATAGATGTACAAGTGAACAAATTAATAGTGGGTTTTATCTGACACAATCTAATTTTTATGATTTAGAACAAGCATTAAGTTTAAAAATGAGCAGCTATCACAGCCTAATCATGAAACTTCAACTTATTGGAAAGCTTTTCTATTGCTTTGTGGATTCTTGATATTCTGGTATCTTCCTTTTTTGACGAAGTAATCCAGTTCATGTAATAGCGCTTATAGCTATCCATCAGCGTAGTAAAAAGTCCATGGCTGCAGGGTGGGCTTGTAAAGCCGCCAGGAAGTCATCCGGTATTAACACTTCTTTCTTTACAGGGTCATGCTCGAGTTCCAAATTCACCCAGTCGCCGGAAGCTTTGCCGATGGCTTTCCTGATCTTTTCGTTGATGCTCAGCCGGTGCAGGCAATGACCTTTAGGGGCCAGTTTCAACCCGGTAAACACATAATCATCAATTTTTCCTTTTACCGCTATAAAGCCATTACTGCCGAATAGGGCAGCAGCATCGATGGGAAGATGAATATGGGTCCAATTACCGGGGCCTTCCGCCCGGTACAATTGTGCTTTGAACTTTTAGTACAGTCATATTAGTGCGTTGTGTTATCTGGCTTTACCTCCAGTAGAACGAGGTGGTTACCGTAAAGGTCAGTAAACTGGACCTGCCGTCCCCAACCGGTTGCCGACGGTTTGGTCATAAAAGTGACACCTTTCTCCTGGTATCGCTGATACAACTGGTCAAAGTGATCCGTTTCCAATACCAGCAAAGTACGGCTGCCTGCTTGCCTCCCTATAAGGTTGGTATCGGCTGGGGTCAGTGCCTTAACCAGAACTAATGACATTTCTTTTTGACTGGGAGGCGCGATGGTTACCCAGCGCTGTTTTCCAAACTGGTTGTCCGCTGTTTTACTGAAGCCCAGTTTACCAGTATAAAACTGCACCGCCTCGTCATAATCTTTGACTAACAGACTGACCTGGGCGATTTTTAGCGGAGCAGGAACCGGTTGCTGCTGTGCAAAGGCACCGGTTTTAAATAGTGTTAAGATAACACCTAAGGCAATTAAGTTCTTTTTCATGGTTCATTGTTTAAATATTTCTCCAGATTGTTCAGCTTTTCATGCCAGAACTCATCATACCCTTTACTCCAGTCATACAG
>CAXTCH010000351.1:0-4145 GCA_964241945.1 uncultured Mucilaginibacter sp. | reverse complement strand
GCATCAGCAATATCTTGGGTGGTGGCGGTTAACCGTCCTTCTGCAAAAAACATTTTTTTTGCCGTATCTTTAATCCGCTGCTCGGCACCTGTATCCCTTGTTGCCATAAAAGTTTGACAAAACTGTCAAAAATTTATATTAAGATCGTGTACATTTTGTAATCTTTGTGTAAAGCTTAAATTAAGCTACGAATGAAAATCTATTGATACAGCTACCAATCAATCCTTGTAGGAAAGGAAATATATGTGTGCCCAGCTAAATCACCGCTGCCGACTCACAAATGTAAGTTGGTACAATACCGGTAGTCGATATGCTGATTTCGGCCTCATGCGCCAAAGTATTGCCGGTGAGTACCAGTACTGTATCCAAGCCAAATTTATTGCCACCCAAAATGTCAGTTTGCAGGGTATCTCCTACCATCAAAATATCCTTTTTGCCAATATTGCTGTGTTCCTTTATTAAGTTAAATGCAAAAGTAAACATCTGGGAATCCGGTTTACCAAAGCGGATAAATCTTTTTCCAACTATCTTCTCAACCATGCTGGCTAATCCGCCTATCGCAATTGCCACATCTGCTTTGTTAACCGGATAAGCGTAATCAGTGTTGGCAACTATCGTAGGTATATTACGCCGCCGAAGCAGGTTTACGGCTTTGTTCAGGTCTTCGCACCAATCAAATCCTTCGTCATCCAGAAACACCAGTGCATTTATCTGGTCGTAATTATCGCCGTTAATTTCACTTACTGGTAAAGTATGCAAACCCGAACTATCAATGTAATGAGCCGAATCAGGTGTACCCAGGTAAGCTGCAATACCATTGTGCACTTTAAGGTCCAGATACTCCTTAGCCAGCATTCCTGAAGAAATAATCCGGTTTTGCGTAATAGTATTTAAACCTAAACGGTGAAGCGACTCCGTTAACTGCAGCGGACTGCGTGATGCATCATTGGTAAGGATATAATATTCTTTGCCGGTTGCATGCAGGTGGGCAAATGTTTCCTCCATACCCGGCACCAGTCCCTTATGATTTTTAATAACCCCATATGAATCAAACAAAATAATTTTATACCGTTCAATTATTCTTTTAAAATCTGCAATAGGCAACATAGACAGGTTGTTAAGATAAATTTATTTAAGGTTCAGGGCATCTATAAGCTTGTCAGCATTAAAATCCCGGTCAACCGAAGGCAGATAAATATCATAGGCTTCGCGCTGCAGCTTCACTGCGTATGGCTCGGTAAAGAAATGCTTGCCATTTTGTATCACATAGTTAAGAATAAAAAATCGGTAAGCTTCTTTCAAAAAATAAAGTTCGTTAACAGTCAACGGATAAATTTTGTGATATTCCTGGAGAAAAAGCACAAACCGGTCTTCCATCATTGTTCTGATCAGGTAGCTGAACACTGTACGGTCGCCGGCATCCGAAACAACTCTGCTAAAAAAGTAGAAATCCATCATACGTGTACTCGTCCGGAACCAGTCATAGTCCCACCGGGAATAGAGTTCCAGGTCAGGTGTTACAGAAAAATTGCCGATATTCCAGTCAATAAATACTGGAATACCGTCAAAGGTACCGGCATTGTATCGGGCCCGGTTCTTCAAAAATTGCTCACAATGATATCTTAACTGATCGGCCTGAACGCGGGTACCCAGCTGACTTTCGTCTTTCTCCAATTGCTCTAACAGGGTATTGATATCTGTCCGCATGGTTTTTGACGATTTGGGAAGCACTTTACTTACCCTTGCACAGGCTTTATGAAAACGGGCCAGTTGCTGCGCCAGTTTACGGATATGAGCTTCATCTAACCGCCTCGGCATGCGGTCCATAATGCGGGTTGGATTATAAAAAACCACCCAGGCATCCGTCTTGCCTTGCCGGTAACGATAAATATAAACGCGGTTATTTTTCAGCAGCGATTTAGCCAGAAAGTTTTCGAACGGATAAAGCAGGTTGTTGGATAAACTGTGAATAATGCGATGATCTTCTTTAAAATACTCAAACTTGCCAAAATTAGAAAGCTTGGCAATTACCATATCGCCGTCATCAAACGTAATGCGGAAAACCTTATTGGTAGATACATTGGCACTGATATCCTCAATATCCTGAATTGCCTTGGAAGCATCATAGCCCTCCCAGGCTTTACGGATAATCAGGTTACTTAATTGGTGATCCATAGATGTGCTGCTAACAGGCAATTAAATAATTTCAAAATATCGTTTAAGCTCCCAATCGGTTACCTGCTTCATAAACTGTCGCCACTCCCAAAACCGGGTGTTGGTAAAGTGCATCACAAACGTTTCTCCAAACAACTCTTTGGCAACGTCTGAATTTTGCATAGCGGCAGTTGCTTCATACAAATTAGCAGCGATAATGCCGTTGCTTTTATCCAGATAGCCGTTGCCTTTTACCGGAGGTATGGTTAATTGCAGTTTATGCTTAATGCCATACAGGCCTGAAGCTAAAGCAGCAGACATTGCCAGGTAAGGGTTGCTGTCGGCTCCCGGGATGCGGGTTTCGATGCGTGTATATTCAGGTGCATGATTCAATACCCGGTGGGCAGCGGTTCGGTTATCGATTCCCCAGGTGACCGTAGCGGGCGCCCACGCACCTTCTACCAAACGTTTATAACTGTTTATGGTCGGGGCATACATGGGTAATATATGAGGTAAACAGTATAATTGGCCCGCTAAATAATGCCGCATCAATTGGCTCATATTCAGTTCATCACTTTCATCGTAAAACAAGTTCCGGGTTTTATCAAGGGTCCACAAACTTTGATGAATGTGACCGCTGCATCCCGGCAAGCTTTTGTTCCACTTGGCCATAAACGAGGCGGTAATACCATACTTGCCCGCAATTTCTTTTACCGAATTTTTGAGTAAGGCGGCTTTATCAGCCGCAGCTACCACAGCATCATGAATTATAGCGGCCTCATAAACGCCCGGACCCGTTTCGGTGTGCAAGCCTTCGACGGGGATATTAAAGGCTTCCAGTAAGTTCAACAAACCATAGTAAAATTCGCTTTGTTGTGAAGACCTTAAAACCGAGTAACCGAACATACCGGGAGTAAGCGGCTCGATGTTGGCAAACTGCTTCTCCTGTAAAGATTTGGGCGTTTCGATAAAATTAAACCACTCAAATTCCTGAGCAAATTCTGTATGATAACCCATTGCATCACATTGAGCAGCAATGTTCTTTAACAATGTGCGCGGACAGGGCACGTTTTCATTACCCGGCCCGCTAAAGTCAGCTGTGAAGAAAGGAATATTATTTTGCCAGGGAATGGTGCGAAAGGTTGATAAGTCAATGCGGCAGGGTTTATCAGGATAACCGGTATGCCAGCCGGTTACCTCGGCATTGTCATAAGCGCTATCGCTGCTATCCCAGCCAAACACCACATCGCAAAAGCCATAACCACTATCAATCCCCTGCTCAAACTTTTTGCGGTGTATCACTTTTCCCCTCAACACACCGTCGATATCTGCAAAGGCAAATTTAATATGATCAACGTTGTGCTGAGCTAAGTAATCGTTGATTTGCTGCTGGGTCATAAGTAGGCTTAATTGGAAGTGGCGACCAAGTTACCTGAATAGCCCAAGTTGCGCAAATATGATTAAAGGAAAAGTTGGGCAGCAGCTTTAATCATTAAACCAAGCGTACCCATATTTTCCCAAATCTTCCGGTTAAACCGAAACTGAAACCTGAGTTTGTTTCCTTGCTTTCAAATACTCACTATAAATAAAAATCATTACCACAGCGGAAAGCAAAATCAACACCAAATAGCTGAACCCCAGATTGCGCTCATCTTTAGGCGGAAAGAAATTGACGATAAGATAGCTAAGTATGGAAACCATAATATATACTACCCCACCGGTCATTCCGCCCGAAATACCTGCATAATCAGGGAAACGGCTCAGGCAGTAAGTAAAGTAGTTGTTGTATGTATATCCTGAACACGCCTGAATAAGAAAAGCAAAAAGCATGAGCGTAGATAAATTGGACACCCGGGCAACAGTGAATAACATCCCTGTCACTAACAGCAATTGCAGAAGGATATTGATATTTAGTTTTTTGTAAAAAGGCAGTTTAATGGTTCCCCTGCCTATAAAGCCGCCGCACATCCAGGCCAGGCCCAGTATTAACG
>CAXTCH010000350.1:0-4154 GCA_964241945.1 uncultured Mucilaginibacter sp. | reverse complement strand
CCGTTGCTTTCCTGCAACTGCTTCATAATACGGGTGGTACACCAGCTGTCTTTAATCAGCGGATCCATGTTTTGGTCTACCTGACAGTCAAAATCTGCTTCGTTAAAAGGAATTAATTTCAGCTTTTCTTCTTCAGGCAAATCCAAATAATTTTCCGGTAACCCGGCTTTAATTTCAGCGCGGCCAATGCCATATTGGTAAACTTTCCGCAGTATGCGGCTGTCCTGGCGTATATCTAAAGTAGCAAAGTAACAGCCATACAAACGGACTTTTTCTATGAGGTTATTTACCAAATCCGTAAAAAGCCCGTCATGATCTCGGTCTAAAACAGCTATTATATTTTGCAAAATCTGCAGCATTTCCTGTTGCAGGTTTTGCGGTACATTTTCGGGATTAAAAGCATTTTGATACAGCATCATCTCCAGTTTTTCCATATCCTCTCCTACCCCTCTGAAAGTGATGCGGCGTCTTAACAACCTGAAATCGCGGTAATAACACCGAAAAACAATTTGACGTAAAGTGGTTGCCACAGTTTGTGTAGCATCAGGCGTTACATTCGGATTACCGTCGCGGTCACCTCCCGGCCAAAACCCCAGTTCCAGCACCTGATGTTGGGCGCTGTCCATACCAAACTCGTCATCAATACGAGTTTGAATGGCAGCTACCGTATGATAAAAGATATTTTCCAGAAACCAAATCAGACTGATAGCTTCATCCACCGGTGTAGGCGATTTCTTATTTAAAAAAGGCGTCTTACCCAACTGCTGTAAAAGCTCATTAATGGTATTGATATCGTTGTGCTTCAGCGCATCGGTTAAATCCGTCATGATGCCCAGCACCGAGCCCGGGTAAAATTGCGTAGGATGCGCGGTCAGTACCAGTCGCAACGACAGGCTCTTCAATTTTTCTTTTACATTATTGAAGCTAACAACGCTGCCACCGGTATGTTGTATCAGGCTGGTTAACGTACCGGTATCATCAGGCCGGTTGAGTTTACTGAAAGAAGAATCCTCAATGGCATCAAATAACACTACCTGCCGCTCTATATATTGGATAAAACGGAACAAACGGTTAATCCGCTCCTGCTGATCAATTCCGGGTACATACTGCTCGAAAAACGACTCGATGATTTCAACAGGTGATTTTAATTGTGCAGTTTCCTTCTCGCAATGGGCGCTGAAGAAGGGCAGCAATATGCCGGTATCTTTAACCTGATAAAAAGGCAGTGTTAAAAATAAACTGTTGTAAAGATCAAAGCGGGTAACTACCTCCTGGCTAAAGACGGTTTCTTTATGGGTAGTGTTGTGGGTAGGTGACATATAAAGGCGAATTAAAAGATAAAAACTGACAAACCTGCAACCTTGTGCCATCAAATTCAAAACTGACGGATGATTTGATCGTTATGTTTCATAACACCGCTCAAACAACGCTTTTGCAGTACATTTGCGTAGCTTTGCCCACTTATTGCCATTAATGAATGAACGCACGCACCCGTAATTTACGAAGCTTTTTTTATGGTCAGTATTTCTCGGATGGGTTGCGTATTTCTTTCGGCATTTTGCTGCCGGCCCTCGTTTTTTCACAGTTTAATCACCTCGATTTTGGGCTTACGCTTTCTTTGGGAGCAGTATGTATCAGTGTAGTAGATTCGCCAGGGCCGGCTATTCATAAACGCACAGCCTTGGTAGTAAGCACTTTTTTAGTGCTTGTAATAGCTGTCATCACCGGCTTTGCCCGGCTGAATGTTGTGATGCTGGGTATTGAAGTCACCTTGTTCTCTTTCTTTTTTTCCATGCTTACCATTTATGGTAACCGGGCGCAATCGGTAGGTACGGCGGCGTTACTGGCCATTATATTTGTGATGGACCGCGGGTTGACGGCTGAGAAAGTGCTGCCTTATGCATTTACTGTATTTGCCGGCGGCGCCTGGTATATGCTGATGAGCCTCATTTTTTTTGGTATCCGGCCTTACAGGGCAGCCGAGCAGGCACTGGCTGAAAATATTGACGATGTAGTTAAATTCCTGCGTATTAAAGCCGATTTTTATTTGCCCGAAACAGATATCGAAGATAATTACCGCAAACTGGTTTCTCAGCAGGTAAAGGTAAGTCAGCATCAGGATAATGTACGGGAACTGCTGTTTAAAAGCCGGCTGGTGGTGCGCGAGTCCACCAACATAAGCCGTATGCTGCTGCTCACTTTTGTAGACCTGGTGGATTTGTTTGAGCAGATTATGGCCACACATTACGACTATACCATCATTCGCGAAAAATTTGAGCAAACTGATATCTCTGCCGATATCGGCCGTTTATCACACCGCATGGCGGATGAACTGAACAACGTAGGCTATGCTTTGCTTACCCATACAGGGAATATTCATTCTGTTGATTTTACGGAAGCGTTAAACGCCTTAAAAGGAAAAATTGAAGAACTGGATAGCCGGCCCTCCAATACCAGTAATCTGGTATTAAAAAAAATCTGGATCAATCTGAGAGATTTAAACCAGAAGATTTTGAATATGGGTTATTATTATAATGCCCGCAGCGGTGAAAAGCTTATGGAAACCAAGCGCGAACTGCAATATTCCAAATTTGTATCGCATCAGGATTTTTCACCCCGTATCTTGCTGGATAATTTATCTTTTGATTCTTCTGTATTTAAGCATTCCTTACGCGTCAGCCTGGCTTGCCTGGCTGGCTTTATCATCACCAAAAGCGCCTTGTTGCTTACCTGGGTAAATGCAGTTACTGGCAAAACACTGATGTTCGGGCATCACAGTTATTGGGTGCTGCTTACCATCATTGTTATTTTAAAACCGGGTTTCAGCTTATCTAAGCAACGAAACTTTCAACGCCTGGCCGGAACTATCGCAGGTGGTTTAATCGGGGTATTGATTCTCTCCGTTTTTCATAACGCACATATCCAGTTTGCTTTTTTAGTAGTGTTCATGATCGGCGCTTACAGCTTTAACCGTACTAACTATATTATCAGCGTTATATTCATGACGCCTTATGTGCTTATTTTATTCAAATTTTTGGGCGTAGGACATCTAAACATAGCCGAAGAGCGGATAGCGGATACCATTATCGGCTCTATCATTGCGTTTGTCGCCAGTTATGCTATTTTTCCGGCCTGGGAGTTTGACCAGATTAAGCAAAGCCTTGCCGACGTGCTTAATGCCAACATCAACTATCTTATCCGCATTGCTGATGAAATTACCGGCAAGCGCATAAGCACTACCGATTTTAAACTGGCCCGTAAGGATGTCTACGTAAAATCAGCCAACCTGTCCGCAGCTTTTGAACGAATGACATCGGAACCCAAAAGCAAGCAGCGCAAAGCCAAAGATGTGCACCGGTTTGTGGTGCTTAACCATATCCTTTCTTCTTACATTGCCACCATAGCATCGGGTTTTACAGTTAAGGAGCTGCATAAAACTCAACCTCAAAGCCTTAAAATGGTGCGCCGAAGCATTGCCATTTTAAGTGAGAGCAGCAGGAAGTTAGGCGGTGAAAAAATTGATTACACTACCGATAAAGCGCCTTCTCAAGCAGATGGCTCCTTACCAGCTGAGGATGAACAGCTGATTAATGATCAAATCAGCTTTATCTGTAAAATCAGCACCGATATTGCAAAAGTAGCTGATGAAATTTTACAGTGATATCAGCGTAGTTTAAATTTTCTCCGTTAAATGTTTCCAATAGCGTTTAGGGATATGGCGCAAGTGCAGTTTGGTGTTTTTACGGGCGGGAATATTGGCGCTTTTAAAATAATTCTTCCATAAATCCTGATACAAGCCTTCTTCGTCGTTATACGCATACAAAGCATGATCAGGGTGCGAGGTAGAAAAATCCAGGGTGATAAATTGGGTATCATGCAAATCATAATACAAGCCATAGCAACGCTTTAAATCATATATAATCCACTTTTGGTCGGCATAACGGTTTTTAAAATGACGGATCAGCAAGGGAAGCACGTTAAAGTCAGGTTCAATGGCGGCATAAAAAGTTTCGTCCTTTAATTTCTTAAAACGGATAAAGGCTTCCATCCGGTGCTTTTCGCGGCGCATCATTTTAACCAGTTCCGATACCCGCAGTACATACTTGTTGCCATAATCTTCCTCAATGTTTTGCGTAGAATCGAATACATGGCGG
>CAXTCH010000349.1:0-4164 GCA_964241945.1 uncultured Mucilaginibacter sp. | reverse complement strand
GGTGTGCAGCATCCGCCCGTAACCCGGCTGCGGAAATTGCAGCTGAAATACCTTCACCAACCCGTAGGTAGTTAAGGTAAACGCCAGATAATAGCGTACGGCAACAGTTAACCAATAATAAAGCCGTGCATAATTTCCTCTTTTTTGGTCGGCTACAGACCAGATGAAGCTACTAAAAAAAGCGATGCTGAGCACCAGCAAGAGGGTTACATAATCATAAGTGGTATCGCCGCTGCCATTGGTGAATATGGTAATGGGCTGCGGCAGGTGCAGCAAGTGTTTTGCTAACCAGGGCGTTAGCCAATGCAAGCCTTTGTTCAGCAGAGAAATTAACGGGTAAAGGTAGGGATAAGCGCCGTTATTGAAGATAAGCACGAAAAGCAACAGGAATACAAAAACAAAACGGAAAAGTATTTTATGTACCCGGCTCCAAACCAAACTCAGGCCATCAGTAGTTGTTTGTGTGGTAAATAGGTTGTTCATGCACGAATATTAGAACAATATTCTGCAAAATGAAATTTATCAAAATAAAATTTTAATATAAGTTTATAATGTTAGATGATTGCATGCATGTGCATACGGTTCATATCTATCAAAAGCAGTTTATATTGATAAAAACGAAGCTCACGGATAATTTGCTTTTTCAGGCTTTCCAGGATAATACCTTTGCTTCGTACCGTCCACTGGCTGCCATTCTTTATAAACAAACCCTTAAAGTCGGGCATCTTTACTACGTAAGCAATCCGGTTATCCGCCAGTGCAACTTCTGAAACCGGCATGATATGTTCAGTACTGCCATACATAAACTGAAGTAGATAGCTTTTCGATTCAAAATTTTTCATCCGTACAAAATTTAATCAAGAGTTACCGTGCAGTAGGTACAGGGGTATTAGATAAAAGTTATTACGGGCGCAGCAAATTATAGAATAGGCAATAGTTATATACCGACACCACTACTGTGTGTATCAAAACTAATGATAAAAAATATATTTAGCAATACGTATATATGCCCAATTTTACACCGTATTTAACTCGAAAGCACAGATTTATACGTATGGTTTATATTCGTCCGGCCGGGGTGGTGATATTTTAATAAGAAGTTATTTTATTTTCAAAATAAGGGCTTGTATAGAAGAGCGTTAGTATAAATGACCTTTACCGGGTTTGGATAGCAAACTTAGCCTCTTCAGAAGTTACCGGCGTCATTGAGCGAACGTGGCTACGCTTAACGACAGCGTTCAGTTGGCTTGCCGGAATGGCCTTCTGATTATTCACCATTACCAGATCTTCAGGAGAGACGATTTTTATCCAGCCGCCTTTATCAACGATATAATAGTCATGGTCTACCTGCAGCAATACATTTTCATTGCCGGCTTTAGCCTGAGCCAGCTTATCATTAAACGCTTTTTCTGCTTTTACTTTGTCAAAAGCTGTAAATATGTGGGTGTAATCCAAATCTGTCACCTGGTTGTTTAATTCGGAGAAAGAGTCGGCTTTGGAATGGCTTGCTTTAAGGCCGAAATACATGGCGGTTTGGATACTGCCAAAAATATTGCCCCAGTTTTCAGATTGATGAAACGACTGAAAGCCTTTCTTTTCCACAGTAAGTTTAAAATGAATGGCTCCGTCTGAGGTATAAGGGAGGTTAATATTGAAATATCCTTTATCATCCGTAGAACCGAGCCTGCGATGCTCAGTATCATAAATGTCAGCAGCCTCTATAGGGGATAAGTTTTCGGCATTAACCACTAAGCCGGCAAGGTAAATATTTCTGACCGAAAAGCGGCTCTTTAAGGTAAAGGAAAATATAGTTAGAGCGCTCATCAGCAACGCCGGAAATAATATGGTTTTTGGTAACTTATTCATAACCCGGTTTAATTATTTACGGTTTATTGTAAAAACCGGTGTATCAATTAACTATGCACCGGTTTTACAACGCAAGTTAATTATTTTTCTAAATACACCGCCAGCTGGGTAATGCTTTTAGCGGCAATGCCGAGCTGGGCCTGCGCTTCGGCCCAGTTACGCTGCTCTATGGCTTCGCGGATACCGGGCATGGTTTTAACGCCATAGCCGGTATAGAAGCCGGGGGCATAAACAACGTGTTTATACCAGGGGCGGCGCGGTAAACCATCTGCCGACAGCAGTTGCTGCTCGGCGCGGTACAATTTTTCATTCAGCTGCTCGTGCTTACCGCCCGCTTGTAATTGTGCAGCCCAGGTGTTTGCCAGGCGGTTGGTGCTTTGCTTCAGCGAATCCAGGGCCTGCTGCAAGGGTTTAAAGTCTAACTGAGGCACACTGTCTTTAGCTACCGGTGCAAAATAAGTTTTGGCCGGATCGCTGGCCAGCTTGTAAGCGCCGGCCGCAATCAGCTGATTTTGAGAGGCGGTATTTTCCCTCATCTGGCTGATGAGTTCGGTAAGCTCCGTTTCATATTTATGAATGGTGCTGTATAGTGCCCTGAAATCAAACGGCAGCACTTCGGCGTTGGCCATGCGCAACGTGGTTTTACCGGCTACTTCGCTCAAAGCCACCCCATAAGCAAAGCCCGGGTCTTTGAAGCGCCGGTAGTCATCATATGAATCGTAAATAGAATGGTAATCGCCTCCTGCATCTTCGCCGCCAAAGCCCAGGTTAAGCGCAGGCACACCCAGGTGCTGCAAAAACGAAGAAAAATCAGACCCGGAGCCAAGCGCCTCCAGGGGTTGTATGGTGCGGCCGGCAATTTCTTTGCGGGCCTGGGGCGTAGCTGCATTCACCAGTTCACGGGCGTGCAAACGGTCATAAATACTTACACGGGTTTGCGGGTCGGTTACATCATGGGTTACCTCGGTCATCATGGTTTCTAAGGCATGTGAACCGCCGGCGCCAAAAAAACCGCGCCCGCTATCGTCCGAGTTGATGTAGACTACGGCTTTTTGCTGTAATTCTTTAGCATGGGTTTCCGCAAATTCAGTAGAGCCCAGCAGGCCGGGCTCTTCGCCGTCCCAGGCGCAATATAAAATGGTACGCTTGGGTTTCCAGCCCTCTTTAAGGAGCTGTCCCATTGCTTTGGCTTCTTCCAGCATGGAAGATTGCCCGCTGATAGGGTCGCTCGCGCCGTTTACCCAGGCATCATGATGGTTGCCGCGGATAACCCACTCATTGGGATAGGCTGAACCTTTAATGGTGGCCACCACATCGTAAGCAGGCACTATATTCCAGTCAAAAGTTAGCTTTAAATGCACGGTGGTTTTGCCCGGCCCGGCATGATAGGTAATAGGCAGCCCGCCGTGCCATTCATCAGGTACAACCGGTCCGTCTAATGAAGCCAGTAAAGGCTGTGCATCGTGGTAGCTGATGGGCAGTACCGGTATTTTTAAAATGGTAGCAGCTTCCTGGCGCGTAAGGCGTTTGGCCTTTTCAGTAGCGCCTTCACCGGGCGTAAGCGGATCGCCGGGATAAATCACCATATCCATAACAGAGCCGCGCTGTACCCCGTATTCATTTTTGAAAGCGCCTTTCGGGTAAACATCTCCCTGTGCATAGCCGTCGTCTTTAGGGTCGGAGTAAATGATGCAGCCGATAGCGCCATGCTCATAAGCTACTTTAGGCTTAATGCCACGCCATGACCGGCCATATTTGGCAATCACTATTTTACCTTTTACGTCAATACCCATGCTGGTTAGGCGGTCATAATCTTCAGGCAGCCCATAGTTTACAAACACCAGCTGCCCGCTAACATCACCATCGGCGCTCCATGCATTATAAGTGGGCAGTTGGCCCGCCTGGCCCGAGGTGGCATCTTCAGGTAACGCCGGTTCTTTAAGCAGCGCCGTATAACGGGCAGGAGAAGTCATTTCCAGCACGCGCACTTTTGGGGTAGGGAACAATACATGATAAGTTTCCAGGTGCGCATCCAGCCCGTAACTTTTAAACTTCTTCAGGATGCTTTCGGCTACGGCCTTGCCACCGGGCGAGCCGATATGGTGGGGCTGCGAAGATAACTCCTTAACGGTTTGCCCGATGTGTACAGCATCCAACATTTTGGTAAAGCGGTCTTCCAGCTGGTATTCCTGCGCGGCAGCCGCCGGGGTAAAGCCGCTGATATTTTTTTGCTGTGCCTGTGCGAAAGCAGCCAGCACCAGTAAACCAAGGGTAAAGGTGTTTTTGATATAGCGTTTT
>CAXTCH010000348.1:0-4172 GCA_964241945.1 uncultured Mucilaginibacter sp. | reverse complement strand
GTATTTGAGCCGGAATCGTCGGCTGCATTGGGCTTCGGTTTCCGTTGCGGTTTCCTGGGTATGCTTCACATGGAAATTATTCAGGAGCGTTTAGAACGTGAGTTCGACATGACGGTGATTACGACCGTTCCCAATGTGTCGTATATTGCTTACACCACTAAAGGTGATGAACTGATTGTAAACAATCCTTCTGATTTGCCCGATCCAAGTAAGCTGGAATTTGTGGAAGAGCCTTATATCAAAGCAAATATCATCACGAAAGCCGAATTTGTGGGTCCGGTAATGTCATTGTGTATTCAAAAACGGGGTGTCATTGTTAATCAGTCATATTTAACAGCCGACCGGGTTGAGCTGATTTTTGAGATGCCGATGGGTGAGATTGTGTTTGACTTTTACGATAAACTGAAAACTATCTCTAAAGGTTATGCTTCGTTTGACTATACACAGATTGGCTACCGCCAGTCGGACTTGGTACGTTTAGACATTAAACTGAACGGCGAGCCTGTTGATGCGCTATCATCCTTAATTCACCGCAGCAATTCTTACGATTTTGGTAAGAAGATTTGCGAGAAGCTAAAAGAGTTGTTACCGCGGCAGCAGTTCGAAATTGCCATACAAGCCTCTATCGGCGCTAAGGTAATTGCCCGTGAAAATGTTCGTGCCTTACGTAAAGACGTAACGGCCAAATGTTATGGCGGGGACATCTCCCGTAAACGGAAGCTGTTGGAAAAGCAGAAAAAAGGTAAAAAGCGTATGCGGCAGGTTGGTAATGTAGAAATTCCGCAATCGGCGTTTATGGCGGTGCTGAAACTTGACTAATTTTTTGACCATAAGAGGTTGCGCTAACTCATCTATATCAGTATCTAATTTATTATAGCTAACATCATGCAGTTACTCGACGGAAAGTACGTATCTGAAAAACTAAAATGTGAAATTGCTGAGCAAGCGGCTGAATTGTTAGCCCGTACCGGCCGTAAACCGCATCTGGTTGCTGTGTTGGTGGGCCACGATGGTGGCAGCGAAACTTACGTAGCCAGTAAAATGCGTAACTGCGAAAAGGTAGGTTTTAAGTCGACACTGGTAAGATACGAGGATGATGTAACTGAGGAAGAACTGCTGATTAAGGTGGCAGAACTAAATGCAGACCAGGACATTGATGGAATTATCGTTCAGCTTCCCTTGCCCAGGCACATTGACCCAGAGAAAGTAACGGAAAAGATTGATCCGCATAAAGATGTGGACGGGTTTCATCCTATTAATCTCGGCCGTATGCAGCGCGGACTACCCTCTTTTATTCCCGCTACGCCTTATGGCATCACTTTAATGCTTCAGGAATATGGCGTTGAAACTTCGGGCAAGCATTGCGTAGTGGTGGGCCGCAGCAACATTGTAGGATCACCAATGAGCATTTTAATGGCGCGCAATGCCCATCCCGGTAATTGTACCGTAACCATCTGCCATAGCCGTACGCCGGATATCAAAAAGTTTACCCTGGATGCGGATATTTTGATCGTAGCCATCGGTAAAAAGAATTTCATCACTGCGGATATGGTAAAAGAAGGTGTGGTGATTGTAGATGTGGGCATGAACCGCGAAACCAGCACAGTTACCAAATCGGGTTTTAAGTTATATGGTGATGTGGATTTTGAAAATGTGGCGCCTAAAGCATCATGGATTACCCCCGTTCCCGGCGGTGTAGGTTTAATGACGATTATCGGTCTGTTGAAAAATACGCTGGCATCAGCTAACAAAGAAGTCTACGTTTGAAATAAACGCTGTCAGTTCAACAACAGAGTAATAATATAATTAGGCGGATGGCTAATCGGCAATTAAGTACTTTTACTACAGTTTATTCTTCGCTTTTTGTGCTGCCAAACCAACCTTTAACGGCTTCCAGAATGGTACCGACCTGCACGAACACTTCTCCGTTTTTTACTTTCACTTTGTAAGTATCTACATAGTCGCCTTGTCCCTCGCCGCCACGACCGTTTTTTAAATCATAGGTAAAACGATGATAAGGACAAACAAGCTTTCCATCGGCGCACCAGCCGTCGCTTAAATCAGCCCCGGCATGCGGACAGTATAATTGTGTAGCAAAATACTGATGATTGTCGTATACCAGACAGAGGCTCTTCCCTCCTGCTTTTATGGCTTGCAGTCGCATAGGCTTTTCCTGTAGGTCAGCTACTTTATACCAGGCCATACTTACTCAAAATCAATTTTAAGGTTCATCACGGCCGGGTTACCGATGATTTCGTCCATATTGGTTTCTAATATCACCTGCTTGCGGTTGGCCGAAACGATGGCCTTATTATTATTAATTTTCTTTACAGGTTTGGCAAAATTCAGCACAATTTTGTAAGGCATTTCAATGAGCATAGCTTTAGCCATGGTTAACGCAGATTGGGTCTTTTTCAGGAAGCGATGAAATTTATCAATATCAATAATGCGGTAAAATCGGTGCGGTGTAATTTCGTACAAATAATAGTCCTGCCCGGTCATTAACTGTTGAATATTGAACTTGCCGGCCTCACTTCCGCCTTTAACATTTTTACTTAACTGACTGTTATTGGCAATTCGTGAAATGTGCTGTAGGTAATATTCCAGTTCAGCTGTAGTATTGGCCTGATGGGTAATACTGGCCTTCATGATGCTTTGCTTAAGGTTCATGTGTATGGCCAGGTTACTACTTTGTGCCAATTTAATTTCTTCAGGCGTCATTTGCTTTTGCAGGCTATCGGGCAAGGCTGCATAGTAATTTAAGGTCGTATCTTTCACGGCGGCAAACTGTGGTGTGGCTGCCAGTGAGTCCGACATCAGGTTCATTAACACGGAAACTGCTTTGCTCATATCAAAATCATATGCCACTTTGCAGCTACCGTCTGCCTTAAAATCATAATGCTCCACTACATCTACACAAGACGTGAGTGTGGTTATGATTACAATACACATGGAAAGGTAAACTTTACGCATAGGCTTATCTGGATATTATGTAATAATACAAGTATGTACCGGGTATTGCAAGTTAAACAATAAAATGCCTTAACGGATTACTTATATTTGCAGATTATTTATGGCACACAGCATACCCGCAGATGGCTCCCAGCTTCCTTTAATGGAAGAATTTTATACAATACAAGGCGAAGGTTATAATACAGGCAAAGCCGCCTATTTTATACGCTTAGCCGGCTGTGACGTGGGTTGCCACTGGTGCGATGTAAAAGAAAGCTGGGACGCTGAACAACACCCGCTTACCGACGCAAATGTAATCGTACAGCACGCTGCACTGCATCCGGCCAAAACCGTAGTTATTACGGGTGGAGAACCCCTGATGTATAACCTTGAATACCTTACCTCGCAGTTACAAAACCAAGAAATTAAAACGTTTATCGAAACTTCCGGCGCTTATCCTTTATCCGGCCACTGGGATTGGATTTGTCTGTCGCCAAAAAAGTTTAAAGCCCCGCTGCCACAAGTGGCTCAGCAGGCACATGAGTTAAAGGTTATCGTATTTAACAAATCGGATTTTTTGTGGGCTGAACAGTATGCGGCTCAGGTAAGTGAAAACTGCAGGTTGTACCTGCAGCCCGAATGGTCAAAGGTGAATGAAATGACGCCACTGATTGTGAACTACGTAATGGCAAACCCCCGGTGGGAAGTATCATTGCAAACCCATAAGTTTATGAATATTCCTTAAAATCAGTAACTTTAGAAACCTGATTTTAACCTTACAATATGAGGAATGTTTTACTAAGTATGCTGTTGTCACTATCAGTGTCCTTAGCTGTTGCGCAACCCAAATACAGCACTTCTAATTCTACTGCTATTAAGTATTATACCCGTGCCGGCGAAAGTTTGGATGAACGCCGGTATGATGAGGCGGCAGCTTTGCTGCAGCAGGCTATTGAGGCTGACCCTAACTTTGTGGAACCTCATGCACAATTAGGCGATTTATACAGGATGCAGCAACAGTTTCCTAAAGCTATTGAACAGTATCAAAAGGTAATTGGTATTAATCCGGAGTTCAGCAGGGGCATTTATCTAAAAGCAGGCGAAACTGAAATATCAGTGGGGCGATATGAGCAAGCGCAGGTACATCTGGAAAAATATGTCACTTATCCGAACATTACTGCCAAGGATGCCTACTACGCACGCAACCACTCCGCAGATGG